>NZ_LWBK01000007.1:0-104893 GCF_001614195.1 Bacillus sp. VT 712
TTTAATAATTCGCTTTTCTAATCGTGAAATATACGATTGAGAAATACCAAGCATATCCGCTACATCCTTTTGCGTTTTCTCTTCCCCACCTGCTAATCCAAATCTTAACTCCATAATTTGCTTTTCACGATCATTAAGTTGATGTAAAGCTTTTAATAACAGCTTCCTATCTACATTCGCTTCTAAGTCTTTTGTAATGATATCTTCTTCCGTTCCCATTACATCCGAAAGTAAAAGCTCATTCCCATCCCAATCAATGTTTAACGGCTCATCAAACGAAACTTCTGAACGAATCTTGTTATTTCGTCTTAAATACATGAGAATTTCATTTTCAATACATCTCGATGCGTACGTAGCTAGTTTGATTTTCTTTTCTGGATTAAATGTATTTACTGCTTTTATTAAGCCTATTGTCCCAATGCTAATTAAGTCCTCAATATTAATCCCCGTATTTTCAAATTTACGTGCAATATAGACAACTAGGCGTAAGTTTCGCTCAATTAGTAAAGACCTTGCCGCTTCATCACCAGAAGGAAGTTTTTTCAGTAACACTTCTTCTTCATCTTTTGTTAGAGGTGGCGGTAATGCTTCGCTCCCACCAATATAATATACTTCATCTGTTTTAATTTTTAATTTAATTAATAACTTGTACCACCATAACTGTAGCCGAATACGATATGTAGACATTCAATTTCCCCCTTTATTTTTGTTCAAATTAAGAAGCTGAGCTGACTTCTCCAATGACTAATAGCTTAGGATGAATAATTGATTCATATTGTCCTTCAACCGATAATGTTGTATGGCTAATTCCAACCAACACCTTTTCAACATGAATTTCTTGGGAGTTATGAACAATGGTTACATGATCTGGCTTTAGAGCCAACAATAGCTGATTAGACTGTCCGACACTTCTATACGGCACAAATCTCACCCTCGCATACCAGTCATGATCAATATCCTCATCATGCGAAAATGATTGGACATTTTTACTTAATTGAAGCAGCGAGGAAGGAAGGACTTCTTCAAGTAAGGATGCTGCAACAATCATAACAGGTGTTTTCGTTAATGGATCAACAAGCTGGTTACCGCTATCAATAAGACCTTTTGTATGAATTTCTACACCGTTTAAACTAATCTTCACATCCGCTAGCTGATCAAACGTAATGTTTTTCATCTTCATATCTTCAACTCTAGCCTTTGAGAAGTAGGCTAGAATAGGGAAGCCTAAGCATACGAATAACCAGCTGATAGGGTCTCCAAACTGTGGCTGTGTACTCACCATTTCATCTACCAGCAAATATTGTTGATCAAACAAAAAATGAATTCCTACTAACCCACCACCTACGACAAACGTTGAAAAATAAAATGTTAATAAGTTTTCAATAAAAAAGCGAAGGCGCTTATACCCAAAAGCTACTAACACCATAATGAGGGAGAACAGAATTTTAACTGCGGGATGCAGCATAATATCAGAAAATTGAGTAAACATAAGAAGTACAATTAAAGAGCCAATAAATCCCCCTAAGCACAGTCGCCACCATTTAAACTGCCGCTTTAAAACCGTTGCGCATAAAAGCAACAAAATTGTATCTAATCCAAAATTAAGAATCCAGATTAAATCTAAATAGATTGGCACTGATTGAACCTCTCCATTCCTCTTAATCTCTTTTGTTAAAAATTAGTATAAAGCATAATCCAGTAGAAAGTCTGTCATTTCATGGGGGGAAACAAGCAGTATTTTTGAGGAAATAATCCGATATTTGTCATTCTTTATCTATTGAGCAAAGAATAAAGAAAAAAGAAAAACGCGCTGATCTCTTTTAAGATCAGCACGTTTTTTTAGCGTCTACGATTTCGGTTACGTAAGAACGTTGGAATATCTAAAGCATCATCTGATGATTGAGGCTGCGTTGGGCGAGAATATTCTTGTTGAACAGGCTCTTCACGCTTCACTTCACGCTTTGGCGGAGCCACAGGCTGTTGCTGTTGCTGCACACGGTTAGCTGTTAAAGATGGTCGTCCTGGCTTACCTTGAGACAGGTCTTGATCACTAAAGCCTGTTGCAATAACAGTAACAACAATTTCGTCTTTCAGGTTTTCATTGATAACAGAACCGAAAATCATGTTTACTTCTTGGTCTGATGCAGAAGCAACAATGTCAGCCGCCTCTTGAACTTCATAAAGGCTTAAGTTTGTTCCACCTGTAATGTTCATCAGTACACCTTGAGCACCGTCAATAGACGTTTCAAGTAATGGACTTGAAATAGCTTTTTTGGCTGCCTCAGCCGCACGATTTTCACCTGTTGCAATACCGATTCCCATTAAAGCAGAACCCTTGTTAGACATAATTGTTTTTACATCAGCAAAGTCTAAGTTAATAAGTCCAGGTACCGCGATTAAATCAGAGATACCTTGTACACCTTGACGTAGCACATTATCTGCTTCACGGAATGCTTCCAGCATTGGCGTGTTTTTATCTACAATCTCTAATAAGCGATCGTTTGGAATAACGATTAGCGTATCGACAGCTTCTTTCATAGAAGCGATACCACCAGCTGCTTGCGTAGAACGTTTACGCCCCTCAAATGTGAACGGACGTGTGACAACGCCTACTGTTAAAGCGCCGAGTTCTCTTGCGATTTGAGCAATAACAGGAGCAGCACCAGTTCCTGTTCCACCACCCATACCTGCAGTAACGAACACCATATCTGCACCTTTTAAAGCTTCTTGAATTTGTTCTTTACTTTCTTCCGCTGCTTTTTTTCCTACTTCCGGATTGGCTCCAGCACCAAGACCGCGAGTAAGCTTAGCGCCGATTTGCATTTTTGTTTCTGCTTTTGATAAATTTAACGCTTGGGCATCTGTGTTAACCGCAATAAACTCTACGCCTTGAACACCGTGTTCAATCATACGGTTTACTGCGTTGTTACCGCCGCCCCCTACACCGATTACTTTTATCGTTGCTAATTGGTCTACACTTGTATCAAACTCCAACATGATAGTTCCTCCTAATTCATCGAAATTACCAATCCGTAACGTTAATCAAAGAAGTATCCAAAAAACTTCTTCATTAAATTTTGGTCATTTTTCTTTTTTGGCTTCTCATTTGACTGCTGTGGCTGCGCTTGTTGCTGCTGAGGTTTCGCTGCTGGAACAAACTCTTCCTCAAACACTTGCTCTTCCACAACTGGGGCTCCAATTTCACGCCCTTGAATTTTTGCATTTTTATAAGCGAACTTAATGAGACCTACACCCGTTGTGTAATGCGGCTCACGAACTCCAATATAATCAGGTACAGCAATGCGCACATTGTTTTTTAACACAACTTGTGCTAGCTCTAAAATGCCTGGCATTGCTACAACACCACCTGTTAGAACAAAACCACCAGGAATATCTTTGTATCCTAAACGGTTCACTTCCTGCGTTATCATCTCAAAGATCTCTTCTAATCTAGCTTCGATAATATCAGAGATTTCGAGTTGATTAAACTGCTGGTGCTGATCGCTACCAATAATAGGTACGCTAAATACCTCTTCTTCTGATGCATGGTCATAGAAAGCATGTCCATGCTTAATTTTAATAGCTTCTGCATCTTCTGTTGATGTTCGAAGCCCAATTGATAAGTCTTTTGTAATATGTTCTCCACCAATTGCTACTACGGTCGTCACTTTTAAATGCCCTTGATCGAAGATAGCAATAGTAGTAGAGCCTCCGCCGATATCAACCAGTGCAACTCCTAGGTTTTTTTCATCGCGAGACAAAGCAATTGAACCAGAGGCAAGTGGCTGTAAGCAAATATCACTGATTTCTAAACCGGCTCTCTCTACACAGCGTAATAAGTTATGTAACACCGTTCTAGACCCCGTAATAATTGTGCCTTCCATTTCTAAGCGTACGCCAATCATCCCACGAGGATCATTAATTCCCTCTAATCCATCTACGATAAACTGCTTCGGAATAACATCAATGATTTCACGATCAGGTGGAATGGACATAACTTGTGCTGCATCAATTACTCGGTGAATATCTTCATTAGCAATTTCACGATTTTCACTTGATACCGCCACGACACCGTGACAATCTTGTAGAAACACATGGTTCCCACTAATGCCCACGACTACCTTTTTAATTGTAATGCCAACCATTCTTTCAGCTTGTTCTATTGCTTTTCTAATTGATTGAACTGTTGCGTCTATATCAACGATAGAACCTTTTTTTAACCCGTGTGACTTTACATTCCCCACACCAATGATATTCAATGAATCGTTACTCATCTCTCCGATGATTACTTTCACACTGGATGTACCGATGTCTAAACTAACGTATATTTCATTGCTGTTCATTCTTTGGCACCTCCTTTTACATTCTACACATCTTTACTACTTTGACGTAAGAAGAACAACAAACTTTCGATTTAGCTTTTATTATATGAAAATATTCAACAAACTAAGCTTTTTCCCTTTTGTAAATTCAATTTTTTTCGACTTTTTCATGTTAGTCTTTCAATTTCATTCAATTAATTGATTCAAATACGTTTTTATACCGAACGTATATTTTTTCATAGAATAACTATTTACTATAACTATAAGTCTACACCATGAATGAAAGCTAGAAAAGCGAAATTTCAACGTTTCTCTAATTATGTTATCTTTTTTAACATATTAAGGTTATATCACGTTCTGCACTCGCTGTTACAGCCATCAAACGAAAGGGTTGACGGCTATTCACCGCTTTTCTGTTCATTTTTCTTATAGGGTGTAAAAGAGTTTCCTTCCAAATCAATTACGCCTTGTTGTTCTGGCGTTAACTCTTTTACAATAGCTGGATAGTACACAATTTTTTCCGAGAAATTTTTTATCTTTGCACTCACTTCTCTACCATCGTTCATAAACACTTCAACTTGGAGAGGTTCTGCTTTAGTAGGCATATAGTAAATCTCTGAAATAGAACTTGCAAGGCTTACCGGCGTCTTGGCTAATTCCTGTACCATCTCTTGAATAGCTTCTGGGTCATTCCATTCTACAAGCAAAGGAGCACTTGATATCATTTCGCTACTTTTGATTGCTTTAAGAACTTTTCCATTTTCATTGACGGGGAAATATGTACCGTTTGAAAATACGTATGCTGTGCGCTCGTATTCTTTCACTTTAATTGTTACCTTATTAGGAAAGCTTTTAATAATCGTCGCTGTTTGAATTTCAGGATGCTTTTCTACCAGCTCGCTTACCTGATCTTTATCGACTTCCCAATAGCTTGTTTTATTTGTTAGGTTGCTTGCTTTTATAACATCCTTACTACCCACATATTCGTTCCCTATAACTTCAATTTTTGAAATATTACTTAGGGATGATTGCGAATATACAATGAATAGAATAAGGATGAAAAAGAGTGATAAATAAAAGATAAGCCGCCTATTTGTTTTATGCTTACGCTGCTCTTTGAGCTTAGGCACGCGATCTTCAAGAACAATTAACTTGCTTTTATCTTTATCCATTTTGTTTCACCCTTACCCTGTTGAGAAAGCGCCCTGCTTTCCCTCACTCATTTTCCCATTTTCTTGTTAGAATACCTTGATTATAGCATAGAATCAAGGTCCATCCCCTTAGTTTTTGCATCGTTTTGTTATTAACGACCTATTATTTCTACTTCTGTATGCATGTCAATGTCAAAGCGTTCTTTGATTGTTTTTTTTACATGATCAATCAATGCCAAGACATCGCTTGCCGTGCCGTTACCCGTATTTACAATGAAGTTACCGTGCATTTCACTAATTTGGGCTCCACCAATTGAATAACCTTTTAAGCCAGACTTCTCAATTAGATCTCCCGCATAGTTTGGTAGTGGGTTTCTGAAAATACTACCTGCACAAGGGAAGTTCCAAGGCTGTGTTTCACGACGATAATCTTTGTTCTTTTGCATAACTCCTACGATTTCATCGCGAGTTCCTTTCTTTAGCTGTAGAACTGCCTGCACGCAAACCCCTGGGCGCTCTTTTTGTAAAATTGAATTGCGATAAGAAAACTTCATCTCTTTATTTGAAAGCCATTCTAACGTTCCGTCTTCAAATAAAATATACGCTTTTTCTAGTATTTGTGACATATCAGAACCGTGAGCACCTGCATTCATGTAGACTGCACCGCCCACTGAACCTGGAATACCACTTGAAAACTCAAGGCCTGATAAACCCTGCTTTGTAATAACAGTAGCAAGTTTAATGCTAGGGTAGCCTCCTCCTACTGTAACGCGCTCTCCGTCAATTTGTAAATCATCAAGTCCTGCTCCTAACTTAATGACAACACCTTCAATTCCTTTATCCGATACCAATAGGTTAGAGCCGCGTCCAATAGCTCTCCACTTCACGTTATGTTTACGAATAATGTCCATTGCTATTTTTAGATTTTCTACAGAGCTTGGTTCCAAAAGTACATCGGCAGGTCCACCAATCTTCATTGTTGTATGTTTGGACAACGGTTCATTTTCACGAACTCTTCCAATATTTAATTCCATTAATTCTTTTACTAACGCTTCCATAAGAACCTCCTACTAACCATTTTTACTGTTGTCATCCATCATTACATTTATTTATCGTATGACATTCACCTAAAGAATGTACGTCTATTTTAGATTTTAGTGAAGCTTTCAATATTATTTTATCAATTGTTTTAATATATTTCATGCAATAACCTATGTAAACAGGATTTGCTAGCTTATTATAAAAAAATACTCAATCTTTCACATCATATCATAGTTGACAGTAGATTTGGTTATGACAACATTACATTTTTAAAACATTTCATTCAAAAATATCATACACCTGTAAAGAAACAAAATAAACCGCCAATTAACACCTATTTTTCATAGGTTTCATTGACGGTTTATCATTAGGTTTATCGTTAAGTTAATATGGTATCTTTAATAGCGAGAGTAGCGACTAACATTCAGCAATACTCCTACTGCAGCAAGCATTAAAGTCAGTGAAGAACCTCCATAACTTAGAAACGGCAGTGTAATACCGGTAACTGGCATCAATCCAGTTACTACTCCAATATTAATCATAACCTGAATGGCAATCATTGAAATAATCCCAAGTGCTAAGAAACTACCGTATAGATCGGGCGCACCTAGCGCTACTCGTATACCACGCCATAATAACAAGCTAAATAGTACTAAAACCAATGAGCCTCCGATAAAACCAAGCTCTTCTGACAGAATTGCAAAGATAAAATCTGTCTGAGGCTCTGGTAAGTAGAAAAACTTCTGCCGGCTTTGCCCCAACCCTAATCCTAAAAGTCCTCCTGGCCCAATTGCATATAAGGACTGAATAATTTGAAAGCCGCTTCCTAACGGATCTTCCCATGGATCTAAAAACGAAGTGATTCGTTTAATTCGATAAGGAGCAGATAATACAAGTACAACAAATCCTCCTATGCCAAGTAAACCCAGGCCTACAAAGTGACTAATACGAGCCCCTGAGACAAAAATCATAACGATACATGTTCCCACTAGTACTGTTCCTGTTCCTAAATCTGGCTGAAGCATAATGATACCAAAAGCCAGGAACACAAAAGATAAAGCTGGTACCATCCCTTTTTTAAAGGATGTTATGTTCTTTTGATTTTCCGATAAATATTTGGCTAAAAAGGTAATCATTGCAAATTTCATAAATTCCGAGGGCTGAATTGAAAAAGCGCCTACCCCAATCCAACTTTGAGAACCGTTCCTTACCAAACCTACACCCGGAATTAAAACCAATATTAATAGTACAAAACAAATAATGACAAGCGTTTTGGACCACGTTCGCCATGTCCAATAGTCAATGTTCATAATGACAAACATAGCGCATATACCTAACCCAGCAAATAAAAGCTGACGCTTGGCAAAAAAGAATGAATCCTCAAACTTATATGTAGCCCATACTGCGCTTGCACTGTAAACCATAATAAGCCCAATCGTTAAAAGTGCTAGTGTAACGATTATAAGAAAAAAATCTGGCGTAGACCTTTTCGTCGACAATGTCATGCACCTCGAAACAATAGATTAGGGCTCTTGTTTTCTAGGTGTCTAGACAAGCCCTTATTTCAGTTTATGCACAGACTTGATAAACATGTCTCCACGTTCTTCAAAAGTTTTGAACTGATCCCAGCTTGCACAAGCCGGAGATAATAGTACAACATCATCTTCTTCTGAACAGTCATATGCTTCAATTACTGCTTGTTTAACATTATCGACACGTTTAACCACTTGTATTCCTGCTTCTTTTGCGACGCGCTCAATTTTTGGTGCGGTTTCACCAAATGTAATGACAGCTTTCACATGTTCCAAGGATGGTTTTAATTCATCGAATTCATTACCTCGGTCCAATCCACCGGCTAATAAAATGGTCGGCTGTGTAAAAGCAGACAGCGCTACTGTTGTTGCCAATATATTGGTAGCTTTAGAGTCGTTGTAGAATTTACGCTTGTTAATGGTTGTCACATACTGAACGCGATGTTTAACGCCTGCAAACGTTGTAAGCACTCGATATATCGCTTCGTTTGAACAACCCAACAGCTTAACGACCGCAATTGCAGCTAAAATATTTTCTAAATTATGCTTACCTGGTAAAACAACATCTTTTACATTCATAACCGCTTCGTTACAGAAATATAGCTGGTTGTTTAGCAGGTATGCACCATCTTTTACTTCTTCTTTAACAGAAAACGGCACAATTTGTGCAGCAATACCTTCGCTTACTTTCCTCACTTCTGCATCATCCATGTTAACCACAGCAAAATCATCTTGTGTTTGATTTTTAAAGATATTGGCTTTCGCTTGCGCATACTCTTCCTTCGTACCGTGATAATCTAAGTGCGCTTCAAATAGGTTCAAAAATAAAGAAATCTTGGGTTTAAAAGTTTCAATGCCCATCAATTGAAATGAAGAAAGTTCCGTTACAATAATGTTTTCTGACTTTGCTTCCTGCGCCACTTCACAAGCCACTGTACCAATATTACCTGCAATTAGCGGGTTTTTACGATCTTCTTCTAGCATTTTATAAATTAACGTAGTGGTTGTTGTTTTTCCGTTACTCCCCGTAATCCCTATGAAAGGCGCTTCGCTAACTTGATATGCTAGTTCTACTTCAGTAATAATTGAGAGCTTGCGCTTTAATGCTTCCTGAAGAAGAGGGTTAGAATACGGAATCCCTGGGTTTTTTATAATTACATCCACACCATCAAGTAGCTCTAATGGGTGATGACCACAAACCACCTTAATGCCAATAGCTTCAAGTTCCTGAGCTGCATCATTTTCATCATATGGTTTCTGATCGTTCACAACCACTTTCGCCCCTAGACTCTTTACAAGTTTTGCTGCTGCTAACCCACTTTTTGCAAGCCCTAAAATAAGTACTTGTTTATTTTGATAACCATCAATTGTTTTCACTTATATCCACACCTCAATGTAAATTCCAAGCATTGCAAACAATAATCCTACAGCCCAAAATGTCATAACGACGCGCCACTCGGACCAACCGCTTAGCTCATAGTGATGATGTAATGGACTCATTTTGAAAACGCGTCTGCCCGTTGTTTTAAATGATGCTACCTGAATCATAACGGATAACGTCTCGATAACAAAAACACCGCCAATGATAACAAGTAAAAATTCCATTTTCATTAAAATTGCAATCGTTGCAATAGCTCCACCTAAAGCTAGTGAGCCTGTGTCTCCCATGAACACTTTTGCTGGATATGCGTTAAATACTAAAAAGCCTAAAACTGCGCCTACAACAGCGACTGAAAAAATAGAAATCTCCAATTGACCTGCATTCCATGCTAAAACAGCAAAGGCACCAAAGGAAATCGCGCTTGTACCTGATACTAAACCGTCTAGACCATCTGTTAAGTTTACTGCGTTTGAGAAGCCGACCAACCAGATGATTAAGAAGATAACATAAAACCACCCAAGATCAATTGGCGTTGGAATTCCCGGAATCGTTACTTCAGTTGAAAATTCAAATTGTCTAGCGATGAAATAAAAAATAATCGCAATAACCACTTGCCCTAAAAACTTTTGCTTTGACGTTAGACCTAAATTTCGCTTTAATACCACTTTAATAAAATCATCTAAAAAACCTAACAATCCAAAACCAATTGTTACAAATAACAGCAGGAACGTACGATACGTTACCTCTGCATATTGATTAGCCATGATTAGCGTTGCCACAATGATTGATAGTAAAATCATGATCCCGCCCATTGTAGGCGTTCCTGATTTTTTCTGGTGTGATTTTGGTCCTTCATCGCGAATACTTTGACCAAACTTTAATCTTCGTAAAAACGGAATGAATACCGGCGACAATAAAACCGTAATGAGGAAGGCTAAGCCGATGGTTAATAAAATAGCTGGCTCTAGCATGTCATTCCCTCCTCATTTAATGTATTGATGTTTCCTAGTTTTTGTTTCAAACAATTCATTACAAATTTCGCTCCCTAATCATTTTACGTGCTACTTCACGATCATCAAAATCCAGAACTTGATTACCAACAATTTGATAAGTCTCATGCCCTTTTCCTGCAATGACAATAACATCATCTTTCTGAGCTTTTGATACCGCAAATTTGATGGCTTCTGCTCGGTCAACAATCGTAACGAAATTATCTGTTTTAATCCCTTGTTCCATATCATGTAAAATGGCTTCTGGATCTTCACTTCTTGGGTTATCAGATGTTAAGATAGCCTCCGTACTGTAAGAAGCTGCAATGTTCGCCATAATTGGACGCTTTGTGCGATCACGATCTCCACCGCATCCAACAATAGTATAGATATTATTTGTTGCAAATTGCTTTACCGTTTGCAACACATTTTCCAAGCTATCTGGTGTATGTGCGTAATCAACAATGACCGTAAATTCTTGGTTTTCATTTACTAACTCGAAACGACCAGAGACTCCTTGTAATTTCGTTATTTCCTCGACAATAACGGACAGTGGCATATCCGATACTAAGCAAGCTGCAGTTGCTGCTAGTACGTTATATACGCTAAATTTCCCAACAAGCTGCATCGTTACTTCCACGCTCTCCATAGGAGTTACAAGCGTAAATGTTGTACCACCGTTTGTCATTTTAATATTTTTTGCACGTATATCACTTTCATTATCAATGCCATATGTAATGACTGTAGCTGCCGTGCTGCGAATATATTCTTCTGATGCTTTATCATCCGCGTTTAAAATCGCAAACTTAGGGCGCTTGTCGCTATAATAAGCATTGCCTAATTGAGCAAATAATAGCCCTTTCGCTCGACGATAATCATCCATTGTCTCATGATAATCTAGGTGATCTTGAGTCAGATTTGTAAACACAGCAACATCAAAGTCACATCCGTGCACTCTCCCCATATCAAGCGCGTGTGAAGATACTTCCATCATTGCTACTTCAACATCTTCTTCTACCATTTGTCCAAATGTTTTTTGTAAAGTTAGTGATTCTGGCGTGGTATTTTTCACGTCATACGACTGATCGCCAATACGGATTTCAATTGTACCAATGAGCCCTGTTTTCTTTTGCTGCGCTTTAAACATATGTTCGATCAAATGTGTAATGGTTGTTTTACCATTTGTTCCAGTTACGCCAATTAAACGTAATTTTTGCGTTGGGTGGCCATAAAACGCATCTGCTAACACAGCCATTGCTCTTTTGGTACTCTTGACTAAGATAACAGGAACGTCCACATCAAGCGGACGTTCCGCTAGAATAGCCACGGCACCTTTTTCGACAGCTGTTTGCGCAAAATCGTGTCCATCAACCGTATAACCGTTTACGCAAATAAACAGTGCTCTCGGCTTTACTTCTCTTGAATCCATTTCAATTGAAGTAATTTCAATGTTTTTTTCAGGAATTTGCACGAAGTCATGTAAATGTCCTAATAGCTTTCTTAAATCCATTGTTACCATGTCCTCTCTATGTGTAAAGCGAAATATCACCTTGAACATTTTACAGAAAAAGAAGCCACGAGGGAACTCCCTCAAGGCTTAATTGTCTCAAACATACAAGTAGATAGTTCCACTTATAGTGAATAAAACGAATAGAATAAAAGAGTTGGGTCATGCCATTACTTATTCTATAAAATGAAACATCTTCTATTGTACCACGTAATCACTCATATATATATGACTTAATTACTCATGTATACTCGAATTGTTTCGCCTTCTTTCACCTTCGTTCCAGCCTCCGGTGATTGTTTAATGACCTTTTCCCCTGAACCACTCACATCTAATTTTAAATTAACTAACTGCTCTTGTAACTCTTTTTTTGATAACCCTACAAAATTTGGTACTTTTATCATTGGTGTATCCAGCCACGTCAATTCCTTTTCAATTTGGCCTGTACGAGGTTGTACACCTAACACTGGCAAGCTATCTTCCATAATCTTTCCTACGATTGGTGCAGCAACGACTCCACCAAATTGAGTAGTGCCTTTTGGATTATCTACCGCTACATATACCACTAGTTCGGGATCATCGGCGGGAGCAAATCCAATAAATGAAACAATATGATTATTTTCTAAATACTTTCCATCTTTTGCTTTTTGAGCTGTTCCCGTCTTACCACCGACTCTGTATCCTTCTACAAACGCATTTTTACCTGACCCTTGAGCAACGACGCTCTCAAGAGCAAATCGAACTTGTTTTGATGTTTCTTCAGAAATAACTTTGCGCTTCGCTTCAGGTTCATTTTTCCGAACAACATTTCCGGTTTTGGGATCAACCCATTCCCTAGCAATATAAGGCGTATACAAGGTCCCACCATTTACAGCTGCTGCTACGGCAGCAACTTGTTGAATAGGCGTAACAGCCACCCCTTGACCAAAAGCAGTAGTTGCCTGTTCTACTGGACCAACACGGTCGAGCGGAAATAAAATCCCTCTTGCTTCACCCTGTAAGTCAATACCCGTTTTGTCACCAAAACCAAAGTTACGGATGTATTTAAAAAGCGTGTCTTTCCCTAAACGCTCCCCGAGTTCGACAAAACCTGGGTTACAAGAATTTTGTACAACCTCTAAGAAAGTCTGCTGTCCATGTCCTCCACGCTTCCAGCACCTTAGTCTCGCACCGCCCACTTCTGCAGCTCCATCATCATAAAATTGGTCCTTCAATAAATCAACCTTCTTTTCTTCTAAAGAAGCTGCTAGGGTGATGATTTTAAAAGTGGAACCAGGTTCATACGCACTCCATATCGGAAGGTTACGGTTATAAACATCTGGGTCAACCGTTTGGAAATCAGCAGGGTCAAATGTTGGCCTACTTGACATTCCTAAAATTTCACCCGTTTTAGGATTCATTGCAATAGCAATCATCCCATCTGGGTTATAGGTAGTTTGTGCATTATCGAGCTCTCGCTCAATAATTGTATTTACTCTAGAATCAATGGTTAACCTTAAATCCAGTCCATCAACCGGCTCTGTGTAATCATCTGCAATATTGGGCATTTTCTTTCCTTTTGCATCTGAATAGAGCTTAACTGAACCTTGTTCACCTTTTAACTCCTTATCATAGTAAAGTTCCAAGCCCATTAAACCTTGGTTATCAACTCCCGCAAATCCTAACACATGCGAGAGATAGCTACCGAATGGATAATGGCGCTTAGAATCTTCTGCAATATACACACCTTTTAGATTCAAATTTCTCACTTCATTTGCTTTAGCATGTGAGATTTTACGGCCTTCGGGGCGTAGATAGACGCTAGAAGCGGACTTGGTAATTTGTTCATATACTTTTTCTTTCGTTGTATTTAACACTTTTGCCAGCTGTTCAGCTGTATTTGCCGGATCTTCAACTTGCCTTGGCATAATTAAAACCGTCGGAGCGCTTTTATTCGTAGCTAGTGGTACATCGTTACGATCTAGGATTTTCCCTCTCTCTGGTTCAAAAGGGATATTTCTGCTCCAAAGCCCCTTAGCTTTTTCTGTGAGCGCATCGCCCATGAAAAGTTGCACATACCCAAGCCTTGTGTCAATAATTAAAAAAATTAAAAAACCCGCAATTAAAACTGCTGCTAATCGTTTGCGAACAGTTACTCCTGATACCCGCATATAATAGAACCTCCTCTGAATCGGCTCGTTCCAATATATGCTTGTACACTATTCGATAGAACGTATTTCTAATCAGTTGGTTCAGTTGGTTTTTCGTCTGAACTATCTTGCTCTTCTTTACTTTGAACCTCTTCTTCTTTCTGCTTTACTTCTACAGCTTCCGAAAGGGATTCGGGAGGTTCAAGCTCTACCACTAAATAGCTACCTTCTTTAACAGCTTTACCAGGTTTAATACTTTGAGTCACAACAAAGCCACTGTCTAATGCACTAACTTTTATATTCATAAACTCAGTAAATCTGATCACATCGCGGTGAGACCAGCCGGTTATATCGGGCATCGTTGGTGTACCTTTTGTTTGTAAAAATACCTTTTCTCCGCTAATAACAGTGTGCGCTGCTTTAGGAAATTGGTCATCGATGCTTTTGCCTTCTCCAACAATGACAGGCGTTAATCCTTTTGCTTCTAATTCTTTCTTGACGTCACCTACTGATTTACCTTCATAACTATCAAGTTTAATTTCAGAAGATGTGCTTTTTTGCTTCTGCTTTTCTTCATCTGTTTCTTTAGGCTTAACTCCTAACGCTTGTAAGCTATTTTTCATAACCGGATTAAAAATCATCGAAAGCGGAGCTGAACCTGACTCTTGAGAAGTTAGGTTTGGATTTTGGACCGCTACATAAACCACTAGCTCGGGGTCTTTCGCTGGTGCAAACCCCATGAATGAGAATAGGTTTTTACCATGTCCATGCAAATATCCTCCTCCGTTCGGATTTGGTATTTGAGCCGTTCCCGTTTTGCCAGCCACGTCATAGCCTTCAATAGCATACGCTTTTCCAGTACCATCATCCTCAGATACAACACTTTCAAGGATATCAAGTACTTCATTGGCTGTTTGTTTTGAAATAGGTTTCCCTACCACTTCTGGCTTCGTTTCTTTTTTCACCTTGTTCGTTGTACCATCTACAACTTTTTCAATGACGTAAGGCTTCATCATTTTACCATCGTTTGCAATGGCAGTAGCAGCTTGAATTTGCTGAATTGGAGTGAATGCTGACCCCTGACCAAATGCAGTCGTCACTCGATCCCTTGGATATTTAGAAATCAGTTTACTAGAAGCTTCTCCAGGCAAGTCGATTCCCGTTTTTTTCATAAATCCGAAATCCTCTAAGTAATTAAAGAGCCTTTCTGTCCCAAGCTTTTCGTTGGCTAGAATCGCAATGGCAACGTTTGACGAACGTCGAATGCCTTCGTCAAACGTAATGGGTCCCCATCCGTTACCACCGTTATGGTCACGAATTGGCGCATCTTTTTCGCTAACTTTGTAAGCTCCTGATTGATAAATATCCTCGCCGTTATAAACACCTTCTTCAATCGCAGCGGCGAGCGTAAAGATTTTCATTGTAGACCCAAGCTCAAAGCTGTCTTCAATAATAGGGTTTCGATAATTTGTAATATCACGAACGTTTGGGTTAAACGTTGGTCGCGTAGACATTGCTAGAATCTCGCCCGTTTTTGGATTTGCAACTACAGCCATAATGTTATCTGGATCGTATTCCTTTTGAGCGTTTGTCAAAGCATCTTCTACAAACGTTTGAATTTTTTCATCAAGGGTTAAGTAAATATTGTCACCGTTTTTTGGAGGGACAATTGATTCTTTTGGATCTGGAAGCTTAATTCCATTTTGACTAGCTTGATAAAATACTTTTCCATCTTTTTCTGTTAGCTGCTTATCATAGACTTGTTCTATCCCCATTTTCCCAACGATTTTTCCTTCATCATTCTTTTGTGCGTAGCCTAAAATGTGAGAGGCAAACACTCCGTTTGGATAAAAACGCTTCGCATCTCGCAAGAACGTAATACCAGGTAACTTAAGCTTTTCAATCTTTTGCTTAGTCGTATTGTTAATATCTCGTCCCCCGGGACCAAGTTCTACTTGAAACGAGCCTTTTTTTACACCTTTATCTAACAAGCTCTGTAATTCTTCCTCTTTCATGTTGAGCAACGGCGCTAATTCTTTTGCTGTTTTTTCCGTATTTACTACGTGCTTTGGCTTGTCTTTATCTTTTGTTTGGTCTGGGTCTAAAATTGCTACAACCGTATATGCTCCCGTGTCGTGTGCAATAGCTTCTCCGTTACGATCATAAATCGTTCCACGCTGTCCTTCAATGGTTGTTTCTCTCGTATATTTTTTTTGTGCGATTTCGGCTAAAGCTTGACCTTCAGCTTTTCCTGTGGCCTGTATATAAAAGAACCTTCCTGTTAATACAAAAAAGAGCAATGCAAATATTACAATCAATATTGCTGCTCCTGTACTAATATTGCTATTTTTCTTAGGCATTTTCATTGGTTCAATTTTCGACTACTTTAACGTTATTTTCGTTTAAACTTAGTCCTAGTTCTTTTGCTTTTGCCCAAATTCGCTCATACGCACTTAGCTCTGTTACCTGAAGCTTCAACTCATTGTTTTTTGTTTCTTGTTTTTGGATGTTTGATTCCAACGCCTGTACTTCTGCATTTGTACTGTAAAGCGTTGCCTGATTAGAAATCATTTGAACTGCACCAAAAAGCATAAGTGCAAGTGTACCTGTATAAACAAACTTTTCACCGACCGAAATCTTTCGTTTCGACTTTTTTACAACTTTACGAACCGGCTGCTTTTGTTGTTCATGTTGCGTGTTAGGTTTAACTTGATACGCTACATTACTCAACACAATCCCCTCCTTTTTTCTCTTTGCCTGTTACGCTTACTTTAATTTCTCAATAATTCTTAACTTCGCAGAACGAGCTCGCTTATTATCAACCACTTCCTCTTCAGAAGGCACAATTGGTTTGCGCGTAATTACCTTCATTTTCGGTTGGAATTCTTCTGGGATAACTGGTAATCCATGTGGAAGCTGTGGGACTGTGCTCGCATTTTTAAATGCTACTTTGCAAATACGATCTTCTAACGAGTGAAAAGTAATAACGCTCACTCGTCCACCAACGCTGATTACGTTCATTGCTTGTTCAACTGCATCTTCAAACACTTGAAGTTCATCGTTTACAGCAATACGAATTGCTTGGAACACACGCTTCGCTGGATGCCCACCCGTTCTACGTGCAGCAGCGGGAATACCGTCTTTGATAATGTCAACAAGTTCCAGAGTTGTTTCAATTGCCTTTTGCTCACGATATGACTCAATTTTTCTAGCAATTTGCTTGGAGAATTTCTCTTCACCATATTGAAAGAAAATCTTCACAAGCTTTTCATAAGGCCATTCATTGATGATATGATAAGCAGAAAGGCTTGAGTTCGTATCCATTCTCATATCAAGAGGGGCATCATGGTGAAAGCTAAAGCCACGCTCCGGGGTATCTAACTGTGGAGATGAAACACCTAAATCAAATAAAACCCCGTCTACTTCTGTGATTCCATGCTCTTCTAATTTTTCTTTTAAATAGCGAAAATTACTTTTTATGAGCGTTACTCGATTTAGATAAGGGGCTAATTTCCCCTTTGCATTTTCAATTGCAATGTCATCTTGATCAAATGCAATTAACCTACCTTCATCAGATAACTTCTTGACGATATATTCACTATGACCTGCTCCGCCAAGCGTACAGTCTACATAAATTCCGTCAGGCTTAATATTTAAGCCTTCTGCTGCTTCTTTTAGCAAAACAGTTGTGTGATTAAACATGTTGACACCTACTTCTTTTTAAACTACTTAATTATGTATAAACACCTTGAAATAAAGGTAAATTTTATACATTTTTAATACCATTTCATTATATATCAAATTTCAACATTTTTTCAGCTATTTATACAAGAATTAAGTAGAATTTTGTCTTTCTGTTACAAAAGGTTTTATTTTGTTAAACACGAGACATATTCCTGGCATAAAAAGTAAGGTGCTACGATGTGTTTTAGAGTTTGTAAAAAAATAACTGTTTAGGATTTGTTTGGTTGCTTTGTGTATGTACACTGTTTCTCTTTTATAAAAGAAAAATCCTGCTTTGCAGCAGGATTTTATTAGAGGTAACAGACCTTTAGATGATGATTAAATTCGACTTCCTCATTGAGTAATTGTGACACGAACTGCATGCCATATTTATTTAAATAATAAGCGACGTTCCAGATTCGTTCTTGAGGAGCTCCATTAGGACGAAGCGCACACTCAATTTTATTGTATTTCGTATGCGTTACATCATGCTTAATGAGCTGTTTAGATTCGACAATTTTTTGAACAGTCTCCATTTGCTTTTGAAGAATTGCTCGATTTTTCAATAGAACTTCTTCAAACGTTTTGTCTTCTTTTTGAACATTTTCACGAAGAGTTTTATGAATTTCTTCTATTTTTTCTTTCGCTTCATTAAAGTATCCTTCATAAGGATTACGAACTTCTGCACGTAGCCATGCTTCTCGCTCTGTAGCTACTCCTTGTACAACTGCTTTTTCTGAATTAATATTTAGTTCTTCTAAATATTTAGCAATGTTACGCTCTACTAACGTATAAGATAGGCGAGGAACAACCGGAGGCATAGTAAAGTTAAAGATATTAAACGCTTGCTGTAACTCTGCCCAATACGCTACTTCACCAGGTCCAGCAACAAAAGCTAATGTTGGAAGCAGATATTCTTGCATTAACGGACGCGTCACTACATTATTGCTTAATAAATGTGGACTTTGCTTTGCAATCTGAATGAGGTTTTCTTTTGAAAAAGACACTTCATCTTGCTTCCCTTTAAAATTCTGAGCTTCATCTCTCTCTAACAAGATACGGTTTCCCTCATGAGAATAGAAAAGATGTGCTGTTTCACTTCCAACGTCAATCACCTTTTTATAGTCATCGCTTAACTTTTTCTGCTGAGCCATAACGGACTGAGAAAGGGCTTCATTTTGCTCGATTAGCTGAATAAAGAACGAGGATTCAATTTTACGCAATTCTTCCGAAGCAGCATCCATTAAAATTAAGCCATACTCCGTAAACAACTTTGTCGTTAAATACGCAAAAAAATCGGTAAAGGTTTGAGATTGCTGAAGCGAGCATTTTAAAAAGGACAATACTTCTTTTGTATGCTCTGTTTCACCAAACAGTTGAAACAAGCTATCAATCCACTCACTACAGGCTTCTTGGTTTATGTTAACATTGGAAACCATATCTTTGGTTTTCAGCGACTGCTTAAACGTTTTTTTAAGCATTTGCCCTTTTTCTTCCACATAAACATGATTAATTTCAGCAAAATCATGATCTTCTCCTGCAATCCAAAATACTGGTAGTACAGGTACTCCCAGCGCTTCTTCTTCCTGTTTCGCTAACAAAATGATTGAAATAACTTTATGGATTGTGTATAGAGGTCCTGTCAAAAGCCCTGCTTGCTGACCACCTACCACGACAACACTGTCTTGGTCACGAAGCTGTTCAATGTTCTCCAAGGTTTTGTTTGACGCATTTAGCTTCTTATTGAATCCCGTCAAGTACTCAACAAGCTCTTCTCTTGGATGAGTATAGCTTTTCAGATCATGTAAGCGCTCTTTATAAACATCACTTTTATGTATATTGTAATGAAAGTATGACATAGCTTGGTTGCTACCTTGTATATATTCTTCTGTTAACTTGTTCGTTGCTGATAAAGAGACATCTGTAATCTCCATGAGAGAACTTCCTTTCTATAACTAATACTTGTTCAGTTTACCTAGCTTCATTATCCATATTGTTTCTCGACACGTCTAGTAACATGCTTCATAACTTTAATAATTCAAAGATTAGGCCGCTAACAACTAATAACACATGTGAAAACAAAAAGAAAAAGAAGCTGATTCGAAACATCCCTTTTGTTATTCTTTTCAGCTGTAAGTCTTTCTTCACCTGCCAGTTTATAAGCATCACAATCATCGCCAAAACGAGCAGCACTAAAATAATCAGCCACAAAAAAGACTGGTTGAAAATTTGCTTGGCAAAGTAGTGCGTGGATACAATTAAAAAAATTGTTGAGACATATGTAGAGATGTGAACTGCTTTACGCCGATTTTTCATCACTTTTTTGAGTAGAGTGTATAATACAAAAAAACCTACCACTGGCAGCGTGATAAACGTAGCCAAGATGCTTACAACTAAGCTCCCCATTCACGGTCACCTTCCTTCACTTCCACTATCTTCCAACCCTAATATTCCATTATATACAAAGTGGATAATAGGAGTATTAATTTGGCGCTTAGCCGCTTCTTCTAAAATATAGCCTAATATGGATTCAACTTCTGTTTTTCTTTGCTGTTGAAGATCTTTCCTCATTGATGAATGATTTTGAGCTGTTTTTTCACAAACATCTACTACTCGATTCCAATAGGCTGTTGGGTCTTTTAATCGTAACACAGCATGCAGCTCATTAAAAACGGCTTTCGCTGTTTTATAAAAATAGGAATTATGTATGATTTCACCGTTATTCACTCGGTAAAGAGCTGTTAAAGGGTTGATTACTGCATTCACAACAAGCTTTTGAATAAGCATTTCATACCAATCATTCTCCTGCATAAATGCAAACACATCAGAATGAAACCGTTGAAAGGAAATTAAATCCCCTCCTTTAAACAAAGCAACACGCGTGATGCCAACTCCTGAATGAGTCACCACATCATCTGTTTCTTTCATCGCACCATGCTCAACAACTCCTAAATAGATGGTACGCTGAGGAAGACGTTTTGCCAATGTAACATGACTCATTCCATTTTGAAGGAATAATACCGATGTATGCTTTGGAGCCTTCATTAAGTAAGGAATAATATCTTTAATGCTATATTGCTTAACTGCTACCACAATTAGTTCATAATGCACAAAGGCTTCATCAAGTCTTAAAACCTTCGCATCCACCTTTACCTTTTTCACATTTTTTTTACGCTTTAGCGTTATTCCATGTTCACGCACTTGGTCTGCTTGCTCTTTTCTTCTCGTATACAGAGTAACTTGAGCATGATCAGCCAAGTATGCGCTCACCAAAAGGCCGATTGCGCCCCCTCCAATTACTGCTATCTTCATTAGGCTTTCCTCATTCTATTAGTTTGTTTTCTTACCATATACCTAAACCATTCATAAACCATGTAAGATATTGAACACTTACCTTTACATAAGTAGCACAGATTCTATTAGTTTAGCAAACATTTTTAATCATTAAAACAACATCTCTTCGCATAAAAAGCTAGGCAAGAAATACTCACCTAGCTTTTCTATACTATTCATTTTTGTTCGTTACACTGGATATACAGGGTGTTTTCTTCGAACTTCCGCTATTGTTTTTGTTTCATAATAAGCAAATCGTTCAATTAAAGTTTGGCGAAGGTCATTAGCTGGCACGATATCGTCAATAATCATCTCGGAAGCTAGCGTGTATAAATCAATATGCTCTTTGTACTCTTGTTGCTTCTGCTTAATATACAGCATTCGCTCTTTTGGATCGGTAATCTCATTAATTTTATTGGAATAAACAGCGTTAACCGCTGCTTCCGGTCCCATTACGGCAATTTGTGCTGTAGGGAGGGCAATGCAGCAATCCGGTTCAAATGCTGGCCCTGCCATAGCATATAGTCCGGCTCCATATGCTTTGCGCACCACCACAGAGATTTTTGGAACAGTCGCAGAACTCATAGCAGAAATCAATTTTGCACCATGACGAATAATACCTGCTCTTTCCACTTTTGTTCCAATCATAAAACCTGGTACATCAGCTAAGAATAAAAGCGGAATATGGAATGCATCACATAGCTGGATAAACTTCGCCCCTTTATCAGCGGAGTCAACAAAAAGTACGCCACCTTTTATCTTTGGCTGATTTGCAATAATACCAACAACTTTGCCATCCATCCTTGCAAGACCTGTAATGAGTTCGGGTGCAAATAACTTCTTAATTTCATAAAATGTTCCTTCATCAATTAACGTATCAATTGCATCATACATATCAAACGGAACGTTTTGGTTTTCAGGAATTAACTCTCCTAGTGTTTTGGATGTCTTAACAGGTAACTTCCCTTCAAGCACAGCTGGCTTTTCGTGAAAGCTTTGAGGAAAATAACCAAGGTACAATTTTGCTTTTGAAATTGCTTCTTCTTCAGAATAAACAAGCACGTCTCCACAACCGCTCACACTACAGTGCATGTGAGCACCACCCATCTCTTCTAACGTCACTTTTTCTCCAATAACCTTTTCAGCCATTCGTGGCGACCCTAAATACATTGAAGCGTTTCCATCAACCATAATGACGATATCACAAAACGCAGGAATGTAAGCTCCTCCTGCAGCAGAAGGACCAAATAATAAACAGATTTGCGGAACTACCCCCGACATACGCACTTGGTTATGAAAGATTTTCCCCGCCCCTCGTCGGTTCGGAAACATGTCTAATTGATCCGTAATTCGAGCTCCTGCTGAGTCAACTAAATATAGCATTGGTACCTGCAGCTTTTCAGCAGTTTCTTGAATACGAATAATCTTTTCAACTGTTCTTGCTCCCCAAGACCCTGCTTTAATTGTTGAATCGTTCGCCATTGCGCATACCGTTTGACCGTTCACCTTGCCGATGGCTGTAACAACACCATCAGCTGGTAAGCCTTTAGCTTGATTATTAGCAAACATCGCGTCTTCTTTATACTCACCTTCATCAAACAATAAAGCCAAACGATCTCGAACAAATAGTTTATTTTGTTGCTTTAACTTTTCATGATATTTTGCGTCTCCACCTGCTCGAATTTCTTCACATTTATCTTCATAACGCTTTTGTAAATCATTTGTATGTATCATACGCTCACTCCTTTTAAGAAATTGTCATTAATACATCGCCTTCATTTACAAAGTCTCCTACACCGACTAAAATTGCATCAACTATTCCTTCTTCACTGCTTTCAATTGGAATTTCCATTTTCATCGATTCAAGAATAATTAATACCTGACCTTTTGTCACAGAATCTCCTTCTGATACATGAATATTTAACACCATTCCCGCCATCGTTGCTGTCGTTTCTTTCATTTTTAGTCCTCCTTTTTTATTTCAAAACTTCTGTCAATACCGCTGTATTGTATTTTCCAGCTACATACTGCTCTGCATTTAATAATTGTTTAAACAACGGTAAGTTTGTTTTAACCCCTTCAATTGATGCCTCAGTAAAATATGCTTTAGCAAGCTCAATTGCGTTTTCTCTCGTACGACCAGTGACAATAACCTTCGCAATCATTGGATCATAAAAAGGTGTTACTTTGTCTCCGCTATCATAACCTGCATCCACTCGAACATAAGAACGCTCTGGAAGCGAAAACTGCGTAATTTGTCCAGGAGCCGGTAAAAACGTTACAGGGTCTTCTGCGTATACTCGAAACTCTACCGCGTGGTTGGTAAGCTGAACCTCTTCTTGTTGCAAAGGTAGCGCGTCGCCTCTAGCAACTAAGAGTTGCCACTTTACAAGGTCTAGTCCCGTCACTTGCTCTGTAATGGGATGTTCAACTTGAAGTCTAGTATTCATTTCTAAGAAATAGAAATTTTCCTGCGCATCCACAATAAATTCAATAGTGCCAGCATTATAATACTGAACTGCCTTAGCAGCAGCGACGGCCGTCTCATACATACGTTGTTTTGTATCAATAGATAGCGATGTTGCCGGAGCTTCTTCAATCACTTTTTGGTTGCGACGCTGTACGGAACAATCTCGTTCAAAAAGGTGCACTGCATTTCCAAGCTGGTCTCCAAAAATTTGAACTTCTATATGCCTTGCATCCGTGATTAGCTTTTCAATAAATACTTCTTCATGGCCGAAATATGCTTTAGCTCTCGCTTTTGTGGATTCATATGTCGTACGCAGTGATTTTTCATCATCACAGCGTACCATTCCAATGCCTCCACCGCCACCGCTAGCTTTCAACATAACGGGATAACCAATAGCTTGAGCTATCTCACACGCTTCTTCAATATCAGCTACAGCCCCTTCGCTTCCAGGCACAACGGGAACGCCTGCTTCTTTCATAATTTTTCTAGCCCTTACTTTATCACCCATATCCGCTATAACTTTTGGCGATGGTCCAATAAAAACAAATCCTTCTTCTTCCACGCGCTTGGCAAATGTGCTATTTTCCGATAAAAATCCGTAGCCTGGATGAATTGCATCAACGTTTTCTTGATGAGCAATTTCTAACAAGCGCTCAATATTTAAGTACGATTTTTGAACAGGAGGTTCTCCAATTTCATAAGCAACTGTAGCAGCTTTAACATAAGGTAGATTTTCATCGGCCGTAGAGTGAACAGCAACAGTTTGTATATTCATCGTATGACAAGTTTTAATAATACGATGAGCAATTTCGCCTCGATTAGCGATTAAAACTTTTTTCATTGTATTTCTTCTCCCTTCGCTGCAGTATAAAATATTCTCAAGTCTATTCAAAACCATGGTATGATAAGACTAAAAGAGAAAAAAATCTCCCAAAACGTATAATTCTACAATTTTCTTAAAATCCCTTTGTTTTTTTGTAAACGCTTACTTTTTTTATTCTCATCTATCTATCCTATATTTAAAAATTTATTCATATGCTATACAAGCAGCTCATTTCTAAGGAGTGATTGATAATGTATGAGGTACAGCAGTTGCGAATTAACTATAAAACACTTGAAGAATTTAAGCAGTTTAAGCAATACGGGCTCCAAGAATTGTCCATGTTAGAAGAATTAAATGCCCAAATATCTGAAAACGAAATTCATTCTCCATTCTACGGCATTTACATTGGAAATCGTCTTGTAGCTCGAATGAGTTTATACCGACAGTCTAAAAAGCATGATCACTACTTCAAGCCACACCAGCCTTACCTTGAAGTATGGAAACTCGAAGTACTCCAAGAATTCCAATCAAAAGGACTAGGTACGAGATTAATTGAATACGCTAAATCTTTTAACTTGCCTATTAAAACAAACCCACGAGTTCATTCCAATCAGTTTTGGACAAAAATGGGCTTTGTTCCGGCTGCTTATGATTTAGAGCGAGATTTAGGAGAAAACCCAATGCTTTGGTGTCCAGAAGGCGTATCAACCTCAAAATAATAGATAATATAAAAAAGCCCTTGAACCTTCTCTATCTTTGAGCTACACCGCGATAAAGAGTCAAGGGCTTTTATATAAATGAAGTGCTACGCTTTATTATTTATTTTCAACTCGTTCTAAATTACCGTTTTTCTCCATTTGAAATTTAACTTTTCTACTTTTTTCATCTTCTTTTAGAACAACCATCTTACGAGCTCTTTCCATAATTTCAATCAGTGCTTTATAATCTTCTTCCACCGTATATAAGTTACTTTCCAACACTTTTTTCTCTTTTTCAAGAACCGTTACTTTTTCCTGTAACTGTTCAAGTTTATGCTGCAACTCCTCATTTGCTTCCAGCAACTCACTCGACTGCTGCTGAATTTGTTCAATCGACTCTAAGTAACGAATAACCTCACTTAACGACGTAATCGATTGACCATCTATATATGAGAAGCGCACGGGCTGTTCTTCATCTTTTGTGATCACGCGTGATTTTAGCTGTTTGCGTTGAATCTTCGCTATGTCAATACCAGTTTTGTATTGTTTGCGCACAAAAGAATTCCAGCGAAAGCCACAAGCTGCTGATGTTCGCGAAAGTTTCTTTCCCACTTCTTCAAATGCAGCAAGTTGTGTGCCACCTTCACGTATATGACGCAATACAATTTCAGCTAGTAGTAAATCTTCATCTTGAGTCCATGCATCTTGACGAGAAGAAGTCATTTTTCTATCCCTCCTTATCCGTACTTATTAAATAAGTATGCAACTACTAGATAAGATAGACTATTGTTCAACTTCTCAAGGCAGAAATTCTTAACTTGCCTTTTTCAAGATACTTTATTCATGCAATCAGCTTTATTAAGCCTTCTTTTGAAGTCGATTATTAACCGCTTGCTTGTGTTCTTCACTTTCCCAAAGCAAGCTACAATGATCAATTTCTGCTTCCATTCGTTCCCACAAACCAACTTGGCTCCATTTTGCAATCGGCATTTGCTTATATGCAGTCAGCACAGCGCTAGACTTTGTAATAATTGGAAGTAACCACTCTTCACAGCGCATCGCTAGCTCTTGGTATGACGTTACATAAGATAAAAAGCCGACCTGCTTGGCACGCTCCACGCTGTAGATTTGAGAGCTTGTCAACATTTCCATTGCATCTGAGTAACGAAGCTTTTCAAATAAAATCGTGCCGCCCCCCCAACCCGTTGTAATACCTAAGTCTCCTTGTATAAAACCAAACTCACTATGAGCTGCGCTGATGCGAAAATCACAAGCAATCGCAATTTCACACCCGCCCCCAACTGCTGTGCCGTTTAATAAAGCTACCGTGGGTTTTGGTAATATAAGCAATTCATATAAAATTCTTCCCATTCTCTTTAACATACTCTCCGCTTCAGCCGCCGTTTCAAGGGCATGAAAAGCTGAAATGTCTCCACCACTACAAAAGGCTTGTGAACCCGCTC
Organism: Bacillus sp. VT 712; assembly: GCF_001614195.1. Lineage (NCBI taxonomy): Bacteria > Bacillati > Bacillota > Bacilli > Caryophanales > Bacillaceae > Bacillus > Bacillus sp. VT 712. The sequence continues at coordinate 26,563 of NZ_LWBK01000007.1, forward strand.
CTGTAATTACCAACGCTTTAATATGAGGATTCGCTTTCACTTCAGATATAGCCTTCTCTAAAGAAGTCATCACCTCATAATCCACAGCATTTCGTTTCTCGGGGCGATTAATAACAAATGTGCTAATGCCGTTGTTATCTACAAAAAACTTTGTCTTTACCAATGTCTGTTCCCCCTTTTTCATCTTCACTCAACTTTTTCATAAGTAAAGAATTCGAGAAGCGAAATATAAACTCCTGCATCTTCCCTTAGAAAAGCAGTCATCACAAACCTTAAAGAACGTTTTAATGCAAAAATAAAAGACCCTTCAACAGGGTCTTTTATTTTTGCATTATTTGTTTACTACGTCATTTCCTTTGTAAGTACCACAAGCCTTACATACACGGTGTGATAGTTTCATCTCGCCACAATTTGAGCACTCTACCATACCAGGAACTTGTAGTTTAAAGTGCGTACGACGCGTTCTTTTCTTCATTTTAGATGTTCTTCTAAAAGGTACAGCCATTATTCCCACCTCCTTAAAAGAGTTTTTAATCATATGAAGGCCCGAAAGCCGGATCTTCTCGTTAGTTATTTTCTTTGTTTTTAAAGAAATTTTCTAATACCGCTAAACGTGGATCGACTTTTTCCTGTTGCTCTTCTTCCGTTACAACTTCCCAATCTTTTCCTGATTGAGGAGCAGCACCTTTCTGTTGTTGATCATCACTAAAAACTTGAAGAGGAATTTCCACAATAATTAATTCCTTAATAAGTGGAATTAAATCCACTACTTCACCTTCAACGACTCTCATTTCACCGTCATCTTCATAATCGGCGTCACTATTGAACAGAAAAGTTTCCGTTGCTTCAATAGAAAAAGGATACGGAACATCGACTAATGTACGAGCACAAGGCAATGTCATTTCTCCAGAAATTTTTAGATGAAATGTGACTTTTGAAGAACTAATATCAGCTCTTCCTTTCACATGTACATCTGACATGCGACGAATCTGTGGATCGGTATTAACAAATTCCTTACCGTCTACGATTTCGTCAAAAGTTAATCCTTTATTTTGCAACTGGTACAACTGATGTATTGTCCATTTCATTGTTAATCACCTCAAGGCAACAAAGGTTATTATAGCTTTCACAAGATTATTTGTCAATATTTTTTCTTTACACTATAATGTACTTAAATTTATTTTTTTCTTTTCATAATCCTTACGCTAAAACTGTTCAATCGCACTTGAAAATTTAATAAAAGGAGACTCATTATGCAAGCTGTAGGAATTATAGTTGAATACAACCCTTTTCATAATGGCCATCATTATCATTTGCAAAGTGCAAAAGAAGAAACAAATGCTGATTGCGTTATCGCAGTGATGAGCGGTCACTTCTTGCAACGCGGTGAACCTGCTGTCGTATCAAAGTGGGCTCGTACGAAAATGGCTCTAAAAGCTGGTGCCGACCTTGTCATTGAACTACCTTATGCATTCTCTACTCAGCAAGCTGATACGTTTGCAAACGGTGCTGTAGCCATCTTAGAACATCTTAAAGCTTCGTATGTATGCTTCGGCAGCGAACATGGAAACACGCAGTCTTTTCTTAAATTCAGCAGACTTTTAAAGGAGCATGAACACGCTATAGATGAGCATGTACAAAGCTATTTAAAAGTTGGAAATAGCTACCCAAAAGCTCTTTCCCTTGCTATGAAAAACATTACTAATGAACAAATTGGTTTAAATATGGAACAACCAAATAACATTTTAGGCGTAAGCTATGTAAAGGCTATTGAAAAACAGCATGCATCTATTAAACCACATACGATTACTCGAATTCAATCCCATTATCACGATAAAATGCTTTCTGAGACGGAAATTACAAGCGCAACAAGTATTCGTCATGCTTTATTCCAAGATATCATTGATGTTAAGGACTTATCACGCTATATGCCTAACCCTGTTATTCAAGGTCTAAAAGATTATCAAACACAAATTGGCTTTTTACATAACTGGGAGCTCTATTTTCCATTTTTAAAGTATCAACTCATGACCCATTCACCCGAGTCTCTTCAAGCCATTTACGAAATTGAAGAAGGTATTGAATATCGCTTATTAAACGCCATAAAAGAAGCACTATCCTTTGAAGACTTTTTAAGTAAAGTAAAGACAAAGCGCTATACGCGTACACGCCTTCAACGGATGTGTGTTCACATTTTGACGAACACAAAAAAAAATGAACTATCCAAGTCGCCTTCAACCGCTTATATTCGATTGTTGGGCATATCTCAAATCGGCAGGCTGTATATGAAACAAATAAAAAAAGACGTGTCTGTTCCTATTGTATCCACTGTATCTCAATGTAAACACGTAGACTTATCACTTGATATAAAAGCTACAAATATCTATAGTTCACCTTTACAAGAGCCCATACGCTCTCAGTTTTTAAAACAAGAGTATACGCAGCCACCGATCATGATTTAAAAAGGCGGAGTAAGTCGGTACCGACTCACTCCGCCTTTTTTACTTTATCCAACTTTTCTAGATATTCAATCGCATCATTAAACGTATCAACTGGAACGATTTTCATATCGGTATCAATTTTTGCTCCCGCCTGTACGGCTTCCTTATAGTTCGAATTAGCCGCTCCTTGCTGATTAGGCGCAAAAAACACTTCTGCTCCCTCTTTATCCGCGGCCACAATCTTTTGAGAAATTCCTCCAATAGGACCTACAATCCCTTTATCGTTAATAGTCCCCGTACCCGCAATTTTATGTCCTTTTGTTATATCTTCTTTTACAAGCTGATTATAAATTTCAAGTGAAAACATCAAGCCTGCAGAAGGTCCACCAATCTTTTCAGTATCAATCTCTACATCTGGCTCTACGTCCACTTCGCGACTGGTTTCTAAGGATATTCCTAACCCAAAGCGCGTTTGATCATCTGGAAATGAGGCTAGAGGAAGCTCTACTATTTTTTCTTCATCATTTCGTAAGATGGTTATCGCAACCTTATCCCCTTTTTTCTTCTTCGCTACGTATTCAATTAACTCCTCTGCTGTCTCAATAGTTTGACCATCTACTGCCTTTACAATATCTCCAATTTTAAGCTTGCCATAAGCAGGCATATCCGGTACTACTGTAACAATATAAACACCTTTATTCTCAAACTTAATTTCTTTGTTTGCCGCATTGTATGCAACAATGACGGCCGCATCTTTGGACGTATCCATCATATGTAATTGCCTTACCGTATAATCGCTATCACTTTCTCCTTGCTGCAAAATATCTTCTTCAGGATACAAGTGATGAAAGTCTTGAATATGAGCCATAGCATACGATAAAGGCGTCGCCCTTCCCATTCGAACCGTGGTTAACATAAAGGCCCCTTGCTCTTCATACCCTCCTTGCACATTAATAATAGGCTTTAGCTCCTGTGCTATGCCAGGCTTTGTAATATAATAAGGTAAGGGATAAAAAAATAACATAGCAATTGTTAGCACTAATGCTATGTAGGATAAAATTCTAACTCTTTTCTTCACCTGTGTGATTCTCCTTCCACTTTTCAATAGCTTCTTGAATAAACGGTAGATGCTCAATTGCAGCTTGTTCACCGATTTCAATAATTTCTTTAATATCTGTAAACGCTCGCGAACTAAACGTTTCTACTTTAGGGCGAAGCATTACATCAGACGCAATTGCTCGATTTATTACAAGCTCGTCTTGAAGAATATCTAGGCTCTGTAAAATAACGTCAAAAATTGATGTGATTTCTGCATTTCTTTTCACATGAGAGACATCGACTGCAAGCACAATATCTGCTCCCATCTCTCGTACAATGGATACCGGAATCCGATCGATGACCCCGCCATCTACTAGCAAGCGTCCATTTACATTCTCTGGTGCAAAGATACCTGGAATGGAAATGCTTGCTCTTACAGCTTGTGCAACTGAGCCCGTTTTGAAAATGACTTTCTCCCCAGCTTTTAAATCCGTAGCCACAATGGCAACTGGAATATTTAAATCTTCAATCTTTTTATTTTTGGTTAGGGCTTTTACCAAGGATTTAATACGATTCCCCGCAATAAATCCCATTTTAGGGATTGTAAAATCTAAATAATATTTTCTTTTAAAGGTAAGTGCCATTTTATATAGTTGACTTATTTCCGTACCAGATGCATATATAGCCGCAACCAAAGCACCCATGCTGCTACCCGCCAAATAGTGAATAGGGATATTGTTTTCCACCAGAACTTTAATGACCCCAAGGTGAGCAAACCCTCTTGCTCCTCCTGACCCCAATGCCAATCCAATCGTTGGGCTTTTCATAGTTAGGCCCCCTTACTAATCACTTGTTTTATTCAGTATATACGTCTGCCGCTATAAAGTGAAACTTGAGCACGTAAATAATCATTTTTATCTTTAGCTTAACCAAGAAAGTAGAGAAAGAAAACGTGGTCTAAACGATTAATTAGCATAAATTGGACTAACCAATTCGTATATTGATATATAGAACATGTACCTGCTGTATCGTATGCAGTTTAAAAGGAGAGGGAATAGAATTGAATAAATCCATGTTAAAAACGATTGTGTTAGGAGGAACCGCTTTAACGCTTACCTTTGCCTTACTCACTTATCCAAAAGAAGCACTGGAAGCCTCAGTGCGAGGATTAAATACATGGTGGAAGGTCGTATTTCCATCATTATTGCCTTTCTTTATTCTTTCCGAATTATTGATTGGATTCGGAGTTGTCCGCTTTATCGGATCAATATTAGAACCTTTGATGCGCCCATTATTCCGAGTTCCAGGGGTTGGAGGATTTGCGTTAGCAATGGGAATGGGTTCTGGATTCCCTTCCGGAGCAAAGATCACCGCTCGATTACGGCAAGAAGAACAGTTATCAAAAACGGAAGCTGAACGCCTTGTTTCTTTCACCAACTCCTCAAACCCTATATTTATCTTTGGAGCAGTTGCGGTCGGCTTTTTTAGCAATGCAGCAATGGGGATAATCCTTGCTTTTGCACACTATCTCGGAAACATTCTAGTAGGACTTGTTATGCGCTTTTACGGAAAAAAGGCTGATACAACGTATTCTGCTTCCACTCAGCGTCCGTCTCTTATTCAAGCCTTTAAAGAAATGCACGAAGCCCGCATAAAAGATCAAAGGCCCATTGGTAAGCTTTTAGGTGATGCTGTGTTATCATCAGTTCAATCTTTATTAATGATCGGTGGATTTATTATTTTATTTTCTGTTTTAAACAAGCTGCTGTTTGTCATGAACATTACAACGTTTATAAGCAGTAATCTTTCATATTTATTTAGTTTACTTCAACTTTCAACGGCACTAAGCCTTCCCTTTATATCAGGACTTTTTGAAATCACAATGGGCAGTCAATTGACTAGCCAAACAGCAGAATCCACTCTATTTCAACAAGTCATTATTGTCAGCTTTATCCTAGGCTTCAGTGGTTTTTCTGTTCACGCTCAAGTTGCCAGTATTCTTGCTGAAACAGATATTCGATTTTTCCCATTTTTTTGTGCACGCTTGATGCACGGACTATTTGCTAGTATCCTTGCTATCTTAGCATGGAAACCTTTTGAACAAAATATTCTATCTCAGGCTCAGTGGTCTCCACACGCTTTGCCTACTTTTTTGCAGGAAGGCACAACGAGCTGGAGCCAAATCTACTTTGAATTTTGCACCCTATATGGGCCAACGTTTACCATTTTATTGCTATTCACTTATTCCTTGTTATATATGAAACGTCACTTTCCGCTAAAATAAACGACAAAAACGCCATCCATTCCTATAGCAAGCTAAAATAAACGTTTGCGTAAGAATGTAATGGCGTTCTATCAATTAGCTGAAAACTTCTTAGAGAGCGCTTCTTTCACAACCGGAGGCACAAGCTCTGATATATTGCCACCATATTTAGCAACTTCCTTTACAATGCTAGAACTTAAGAAAGAATATTGATTATTCGTCATCATAAACAATGTTTCAATCTCTTTATCTAACACACGGTTTACAGATGTTATCTGCATTTCATATTCAAAATCCGATACCGCTCGTAAACCGCGTAAAATAGTGCTAGCTTGCTTTTGTTTTGCATATTCCATCAGCAAGCCACTATACGATTCTACTACTACATTTGGAATTGATTCTGTTACTTGCTTTAGTAGTTCAATTCGCTCTTGCACTGTAAACAATGGGTTCTTGGATGAGTTGTTTAATACAACAACATACAACGTATCAAACACGTTTGAGCCTCGCTTAATAATGTCTAAATGACCGTTCGTTACAGGATCAAAGCTCCCTGGGCAAACTGCTATGCTCCCCATAAAAATCCCCTTTCTCTTACGTAAAACAATTGTTATACTTCTTCAGGTTGCTTATATGTATAAATTGATACACCGATAATTCCATAGGTTTCACTTTTTATCTTTTCGAACTCATTAATTTCATCTGGAAGCACTACGTCATTTGCATGTTCTGCAACGATGACACCTGAGGATTGCAACAGTTTATGCTTACTAATTGTTTCGATAAGCGCTTTCAACTTTTGTGCCTTGTACGGTGGGTCGAGTAAAATTAAGTCAAACTGTAGCTCTCGCTTAATGATGGCTTTTAGTGCTCTTTCAGAATCGTTGCGATATACTTCTGCTTGCTCTTGTAAACTACATGTTTGCAAATTACTTTTTATCGTTTGAATAGCTTTACCGTCTCGATCTACGAAAATTGCTCGGTCTATTCCTCTGCTTAGCGCTTCAATACCTAAGCCTCCACTGCCTCCAAATAAGTCAAGAGCTATTCCACCTTCAAAAAAAGGACCAATCATATTAAAAATAGCTTCTTTTACTTTATCTGTTGTAGGACGAGTGGAATTACCTGGGACTGCTTTTAACGAATGCCCTTTACAGCTTCCAGCTACTACTCTCATGTCTATCACTACCTTACTTTTACTTGCTTATTCTTCATTATCCTAACACAAAATTAACTATAAAAACTAGCGGAAATAAACTTTTTCCATTTTTATGGTACAAAGCGACGTAAACAATGACAGGAATAGAAGTTTTACTCCCAGTATGTATAAAACAAGAATTAGAGGACATACTACTTACCAACAACATCATCGAACCGATGTTGTTGCCAACCGCGGAGAAGGCTTACGTTTCCCCATAAGTTCTTCCTCCGGTTTCTCCTCTCCCTTTGCCTTCGTAAGCAACAATGCAGTCTATACTGAGATTGCATGAGCTTAATTGAAGGACCCTGTGATGCGTAGTTACAGGGCTTTTTTTTATTTACTCTGCAAAAATTCAATGTTACATTAAACTTGACTGTAAATAAAACGAAAGGAGATTAAGGATGATTCAACGTTTTATTGAGCTTGGACAAGGTTACTCAGATATCTATGAACTATTCGAAATTGCAAAGCACAATACGCACCGCCTACAGCACTTTATCATGCTGCGTACCGTGATAGACAATCAGCCAAAAGCATCGTTCGTTGTTGTGTTACATCCAACAACTGAAGGGAAATTCCAGCCTCTTTATGTTTGTCGAGAAGGAATTACTCTATCAGAAACGAAAGCAAATAAACGCGTCGAGCTGTTTGAACAATTAGCTAATTCCTTAGATAAAAATATAATTGTATTAGACGTTAAGCCGTCTACAATGTTTTCAGAAACAGAACTTTATTACCAACATTTAATTGGCATTTTGCGTATGAACCGATATATTTCACCCTTGCAATAAACGTACATAAAAAAGAGTTTGGGACATAACAAAATGATGGCTTCTAAAAGACGAACACTAGCTGTTCCCATCTCTTTGATTTGTCTCAACTCGTTCGTTCCATTGCGCTACGGCCACTCGCTTTCCGCGGGGAGGAACCTGAGCTTCTTCGCTGCGCTGGATCTCCGTTTTCCCTCTCTTCCCCGCAGGAGTCGAGTGTCCTACGCTCCATTCCACCCTGTTTCCAACATTGTTTTCACAATCAACAAAAAACCTGAACGATTAAAAGTTATGAACTCTCAATCGTTCAGGTATAGTAAGGACTGAACTACTTATGTCCCAGCCTCTTTTTACTATATACCAATCTTGTAGTCGTACTCTTTTGCTTTATCGGGCTTTGAATTTTCAAATTCAGTTTTTAATTCTGGTCGGTAAGAAAGCAATATTTTTTTCACAAAAGGTAGCGACTGAATACGCTCCATTGTCTTTTCAATTCCATCCTGATTGCAATACAACACAACGTATTTTAGTTCTCTTGAAACATACTGTACATTCCCATACTTACGAAGTGCTTTTGCTTGCTTCACAGAATGCACATATGCAATAAGTCCTTGACGATTAACAAACATAATAGCTTCCCCTTTTACATAGGTTAAAATAGTTTTATATGAAACTGAAGTAGGTGAGTTATGTATGACGTTAGATGACGTTTGGTCTTCCTTTTTTTCTCATTTTACTAGGAATAAATTAATTGAACAAGTAGAAAAAAAAGAAATTACGCATGTTCCGTTCCTTTACATTACATCAAGCAAAGGTGATCGGCATCAAATTGAAAAATGGATTCATATAGCCTCTGAGACAGCTACCACAAATGCAAAAGTAACGTGGCAAACGGAGTTTGTTCGCCACGCCACTTCAATATACGTCTACCGTCACCGCTTCTTTGTTCCTCAAAGAAAATCATTCTGTTGTGGAAACGTGTGCGGTACCGATTGTACGCGACTGAGGTTGTAACGCTTAGGCGCTACAGCCACAGCTTCCACCGGCTCCACATCCTCCGCCACAGCTGCTTCCTGTATCGAAAAATGGATTGCCTGTTGGAACTTTTATATGTTCTGACACAGATTGTCCAATAATAACACTAATCTCATCTAAAAGCTTTTGTAGCTCATTTTCCGCTTTTTTAAACGCAGCAATCGTATGCTGTAAATCTACAGAGCGCTTAATATCGCGCATTTGCTTTGTAATGGATTTATAATCGGGATGATATTTACCAAACCGCTGGACATCTTCGTATTGCTCTTTCATTTTACCGAATTCAGCAATTAATTTCTGTGCTTCTGTGTCTTTATTTAATCTATTTAAACATTCGCGATAATGTTCAGCTACGTCCGAATGCAAAACCATATTTGCTAGCGCATCAGACTCATCAAGTAGCTCAATTGTTCTCATTGTTGTGAGCATCGTAAATATACACCTCCTGCTTTATCTTATCATGTTTCAGTTTCAAAAGAAAAAGAACATGCAACATTTTATTACATGTTCTTTTCATTTATACAATTTTAATTGTAAAAGATTCTTTTAAATCGTAACTTTCTTGCTCATTTTTCATCAGCTCAATCGTAATTTGATGAGAACCTTTTGGCAGTGCTTTAATGACAAAAGCAGCTTGCTTAATAGGATTGATTGCTTTACCGTCAACTTTCACTTCAAGAAAACCGTTACCATCGTTAAATGAAAATCCGTTAATAATACATTCCACATATACATTGGCACCTCTTACATGCTGATGTACTACTAATTGTTTCTCTGTACCTATCGTTTCCATGGCAGCTTGGCCTGAAAAGCTTACCATTTCTTTATTTGTTTCCGGCTTTGGCTTATCATTCTGACACCCTACAAGTGAAAAGATACAAGCTAGCAAGCATAATATAACACGCATTCAGATCATCCTTTGCAAATGTTTTATGCTTAGCTTTCGCACTAGGGTTCTTTTTTACTCAAAAAAAGCTTCGCAAAGACGAAGCTTTCTAACAAATTATTGATTTCTCATCGACTGAAACATGTGAAACATCATGTTTGCCATCTGAATAGAGTTTGAAAATTTTTCAACTTTATGAGGAATCGTCTGCTTATAATAGGTTTTTGACTCTAAGTCAAACTTTTCTAATTCATCTGGGTTTCTTGTCAAGCGACGATACCACATCGGCTGCTCCCGAATGAATTCATTCAGTTTTGGCTTAGAGCGGATATACTCATATACATCTTCCCGCATAATCTCCTAGTCCTTCCGAAAGCCAAATGGATTTCTTGGACCAGATGGCGTGCTGCGCGTTAATGATTTTGGTGATTGAAATTGCTGCAACACCTGCTGGATATTGGTAATGGCTGAATTAATATTTGTGATATGATTTTGCATTTGATCTAAGTCCATATTTTTGAAGGATGATACAATTGTGGACATGATGTCTTTTTTACTCTCTGCTTCTTCTGCCGTCTCTGGTTCTGTTTTCTCACCTTCAGAGCGATAAGTATCCCATATGGAATCTTCAGCCCCGAATAAGTACCAGTCTTCATATAGCTCTTTCCACGTTTTTCTTTGCGTTCGAACTTCTTCCACTAGCTTCGGATGTGCTTTAACAAAGTTTTTAAATTCTACAACAGATGGATGAACCTCTCGTTTTGTCTCATTCACAGTCACTCACCTCATACATATTAGCCTACTATAGTGTAGAATATGAGGGCTTGTTTGGTTCGCCTATTTTTTAATTTTTTTCATAAGCATGCTGTTTTTTTTGAAGCGGTAAAACCGCTAATATGTATGCTAACAAAATTGAAAAGATGCTCAACCAAAACGTAAAGTAACCAATATGAGGGATATAGTCATTTAGCATGCTATACCTTGGCATCATAAAAAACACATAGTCGATAATGTCATTATGTAAAGTCCAAACAGCTGCAATTGCTAAATGCCAAAGCTTAATTCTGTAAAACGGTGAATACAATAAACCTTGAACAGCCATAGCACCGTGTGATCCCATAAGCATAAGCATGATGGCATCCATTTGCCCTGTTGTCAAATAGACAAGGAGATTCATTACAACTGCCCAAATTCCATATTTAAATAGCGTAATCATTGCTAAAGCTTCAAATAGTGGAAGTTGTTTTTTTAATAAAAAACCAATTAAAACAATAACAAAAAACAAGCTTGCTGTCGGACTATCTGGAACAAACAAAAGGAAACGAGCAGGAGTTTGTGACAGCTGATTCCCATACCAAATATAACCATAGATTGTTCCCAAGATGTTGACGATTAGTAAAAATGTTAAAAAACGCTTATCTTTTAACGTATACCAAAACCAACTCAACGTGAACACCTCTCTTTCGCTTCATATGAATTACGATATGACAATTTCTTCATCATTATAAAGTTATTTTCCATAAAAAAAAATACCTATTCATAGCGAAGCTATAAATAGGTATTTTTTTATTCTTCTTTCCCTATATTTGCTATAAACTCAGACAGCGTCTTTAACTCCTCATCCGAACCTTTAAAAATGCCAGCAGGCATACTACCTTGACCATTTTTAGCAATATCTGCGATTTCTTCAGCAGATAAATCTAATCCTGTTAGCGCTGGTGCTGCAGGTCCTCCCTGAAGATTTTCACCATGACAGGTTAAGCACGTCTGCTCTTGCATAATTTTGTAGCCGTCTGCTTCCGTATCAATCGCTACTTCTTCACGGATTTCCCCCTGAGCTTCTTTTGCTTCCCAATCCACACTTACAACTGACTCCCACGTTAAGTAAAATACCGCGGCTACTCCTAATAACATAAAGCCTGTTGCTAGCGGGCGCTTTGCTGGCCTTCTTTCAGGACCTCGATCAAGAAACGGTGCAAGCATGAGCGCACCAAAAGCGATACCTGGAATAATAAAGGCTCCAATAGCGTTATATGGACCTGAAGCATACGTATACTTTAAAAGCTGGTATAAAAACAAGAAATACCAGTCTGGTAATGGCAGGTATCCCGTGTCAGTCGGATCTGCAATCCGCTCCAATGGAGAAGGATGCGCGATAGTTAAACAAAGATAACCAATTAAAAAGACCGCACCTACCATCCATTCCTTTAATAAAAAGTTTGGCCAAAATGCTTCCGTTTTACCTGGAAATTCCGAATAGTCTTTTGGAATATTCGGTTTTCTTTCAGCAGGTACACGTGAGTCACCGACGAATTTCATCCCTTTACCACGATGCATGCCGATTCTCCCTCCCTTTCTTCACATATTTCTCACATATAAATTAAATTTTTTAACTTATAGTGGACCAGAAATACCTTGTTTACGAATCATTAAGAAGTGAGCACCCATTAATCCCAGCAAAGCACCAGGTAAGAAGAAGACGTGAATCGCAAAGAATCGAGTAAGCGTCTGGGCACCAACAATATCTGGATGTCCTGATAACAACGTTTTTATTTGTTGACCAATAATTGGCGTGGACTCAGCTATTTGTAGCCCTACTTTTGTAGCAAATAGCGCTTTCATATCCCATGGCAATAAATAGCCTGTAAATCCTAAACCTAACATAACGAAAAAGATTAAAACTCCTACAATCCAGTTTAGTTCTCTTGGCTTTTTATATGCTCCTTGGAAGAAAACCCGAAGTGTATGTAGAAACATCATGACAATAACAAGGCTAGCTCCCCAATGATGCATACCACGAACAATTTGACCAAATGCAACTTCATTTTGTAAATAATAAACAGATTCCCATGCATTTTTAATATCCGGTACATAGTACATCGTTAAAAACATACCAGATAAAATTTGAATAACGGTTACAAAAAACGTCAGGCCACCAAAACAATAAACAAACGCTGAAAAGTGGTGAGCTGGATTGACGTGTTCAGGTACTTCATGATCGGCAATATCACGCCATAATGGGGTAATATCAAGCCGCTCGTCTACCCAATCATAGATCTTATTTAGCATGCTCTATGCCCCTCCCCGTGGTTTGGCTTTTCCAAGATACAATGTACCATCTTTTACTTTTTGTACGTATCCATCTAGCGGACCCATCGGTGGAGTGCCTGCTACGTTCTTTCCGTCTTTGTAATATCTTCCGTCATGACACGGACAGTAAAACTGGTTTGGATGTGCTTTGTCACCAGCCCAGTTAACAGTACAGCCTAAGTGCTTACAAATTGGTGATAGAGCTACAATTTCTCCATCTTTATCTTTGTAAACCCAAGCTGAACGCGGTTCTTCCGACTCATGCCAACCGTCAACTTGATTTACTTTAAAGTCAACACGCTTCGGTTCAGCTGTGATGTCATCCACTTGTGCGACAGCCACTAAATCCTGGTCTACCCCTTTTTTCAACACTGGATCAACCGCAAACCTTACCATTGGCATGAGCATACCGGCAGCCATAAACCCTCCTACACCAGTAAGAGTATAGTTTAAAAACTGTCGTCTTGATACCCGATGGTCTTTCTCACTCATGATATTCCCCCCTCTATTAAAAGCTCAGCCCCTTGAACATAGTGTGGAAACATGATGATTTATTCTATTAAACTAGGACATTTTCATGATATATCAATATGCATGCAAGGTCAATATAAGCAACCCCTAAAACATGGAAATAACCTTTATTTTTCTAAATTTTTTGGTTATTTTTTGTTTACGCTTCCATTCTTATCTTATTAAGGTTTAGCTTTTCCACTTTTCCAAGAAATCTGGAATAATTTGTTCAATTTGATTTGCAACTACTCTTTGCTTATGAGCTTCTTCCATATGCTCTAAAGGAAGCGTTGGAATCCATATTAACTTTGATTCTAGCTCTTGATCATAAGCAATCCAGTCACGGTCATTCGTTAAGAAAAAAATATGCTTTGTCTCGCTAATACTCACTTGATTCTTCCAATCTATCAGATTCTTGAGAGCATATTGAGCTCCTAATTGCTTTAAGTATGTAAAACTTGGTGCTAGTAGAACTCGTCCTTTAAATTGTCTTTCTAATTCTGATGTAATAATCGTTGTGTACTCGTTCATTGCTGCGGTTGTTTTCATGGCTGCTCCAAAATCAATTGGAATCAGCGGAATAATAATTGAATCTACATATTCTTTAGATTGTAGATATAATTCAACGTCTTTCACATGCCATTTCATTTACATTTCACCCCGTCATTGCTGTACATCTCTTTTTACATATGGAAAAAGAGATTGACTTTACTGCTACTGTAGCCAATCTCTTTTTGAATTATTTTGCTTGGTAATGCTTATTTAAATATGTCGTTAGACGCTCAAATTCTTCTCTGTTATTTTCGTCTAATGCTTTATCAATTAGCTCCATAACCTTTGAACGTTGGAAGCGTTGAATGGACTGTTCCAACACTTGCTCTGCAAAGAGCCGATCCTTTTCATTTGTTTGCACTGTTTTGGGCATATATGGGTTTTCTTCTAACACCGCAACATATTGTGTTGATGAATATAATGAGCGAAAATTAAGCTGAATATAAATGTCTTCATCACGATTTAATCGAATATCATGAAATGATTTTTCCGCATCCGTTGTCATGATGTTTTCTTTATAAAAGCGAAACGGTGGGTCTTCTACACAATGTGTTGACATGACCATTCCTCGAGGACAAAACTGCGCTTGCTCTACGAAGTGAACGCGCTGCATCAGTTGATCATGACTCATTAAATAGTTTAAAATCCATACACATTCTCGGCGTTTCAATTGATAATTTGTTAAAAACCAGCGAACAAATTCTTTCTTTTCGTTGACAGTAACAGGGGTCGTCATAGTCTCACTTCCCTCCTCTGTGTTTAATCACAGGTCTTAAACACCTTTTACAGATTAATATTCCACATGACAATTAGAAAATCCTTTGAACTATTATTTATTCTTCCAGTTGAAATAATATGTCTTGAATTTCAACTGATGATGGATCTAAGACTAGTAATTTTTTAAACATTTCTTTGGCTTTTTCTCTATTTCCTTCTTCCAGTAGGAAATAGCCGTACTCTTCAAGAAACGCATATTCATCTAAGAAAACGCGAGATGCTGCTTCATAATGAGTTGCTGCTTTTTCATATTCTTCCGTTTCCTGATAAGCTTTTGCCAAATCCCAGTCAAAGTTTGGGTCATGCTCATTGTATTCATTAGCATGGGTAATTAACTCAATGACTTCTTCATATTTCTCCTGGCTCATATATAGCTTAGATAATGTTAAAATTGCTTCAACATATCCCGGATCCAATGCAATGGCTTGTTTAAAAGCAGCTTCTGCCTCTTCTTCTATACCGCGCTTCAACGCAATTTTCCCTTTAAAGAAATAAAGTTCTTTTTGAAATTCATCTTGAGAAATTCCTTCATTGACTGCAGCTGCAGCTTCTTCAAGCAACTCTTCGTGCTCGTATGATTTTGCTAAATATAAATACAAAGAATGGTATTGAGGATCTAACTCTTTTAACTCTACAAACTTCTCAATAGCTGTTTGATAATGCCCAGCTTGATACGCTGAAAATGCGTATTCGAATAACGTGTTGATTTCTAGCTTGTCTTGTAACGCATCATGAAAATACGGTAGGGCCTCTTCGAATTTCCCAACTCCGCTTAAACTTTCTGCCAGACGCTGTCTTAAGTCAATTCCATTTAGTTCTTTATCTGTTTTTAATACCTCTTCAAAATAAGGAATAGATTGCTGATACATTCCTTGACTACTGTAGAATTCACCTAGTGCAAAATCAATTACTTTTTCAGTTGGCAATAGGCGTTTTGCTTCAAGTAGCTTTTGCTCACTTACTTCCGTTAAACCTTGCATTTGGTATAAATCCGCCATCAAGATTAAAGCTGCTACGTAATTTGAGTCAGTCGTTGCTACTTGACTTAAGATGTGAATAGCCTCTTCTTCTTCCTCTAAATCAATTAAAATCTCTGCTTTTAATAAATGGAGCTCACCTTCGGATGGATACTTCTTAATTAACTCGTCTACTAAAGGTAACGCTTCATTTACAAGTCCCCATTCGTGAAGCTGCTCAACCATTAAAAACTTTTCTTCGTCGGTTGCTTCATGCTTCAGCTCATTGATAAGCGCTAACCCTTTTTCAACTTCATTTTCCTCTACATATCGTATAGCACGATCTAATTTCGTCATCCTATAATCTCCTTTATCACTTCGTCTATATGTTTTCATCACTTAGTATGATCGATTGTATTTACTAATGGTTATAAACAAATTTGTTAGTAGTCCCTATAATAAATGAGATTACTGTTTTGTTCAACAAAACGGATTGAATAATAAGAGTTTGGGACATAACAAAATGATTGCTTCTAAAAGACGAGCACTCGCTGTTCCCATCTCTTTGGTTTGTCTCAACACGTTCGTTCCATTGCGCTACGGTCACTCGCTTTCCGCGGGGAGGAACCTGAGCTTCCTCGCTGCGCTGCGGGATCTCCGTTTTCCCTCTCTTTCCCGCAGGAGTCGAGTGTCCTACGCTCCATTCCACCCTGTTTCCAACATTGTTTTCACAATCAACCAAAAAAACCTGAACGATTAAAAGTTATGAACTCTCAATCGTTCAGGTATAGTAAGGACTGAACTACTTATATCTCAGTCTCTTGCAACTACATTATGAAATAAACGTTTGATAACCTCGGCCCTCTAAGCACACTTTTGCTTTTTTACGATCTTCATCGGTTTGAAAACTGAGTCTTAAAACACCATAGATATCTACGCGCGTTTCTAGAATTCGGATGTTTGTAATGCTAATTTCTTCTTCTGCTAGATATCCTGTTACTTCTGAAATGATACCCAGATAGTCAGGAACATCTACATATAGATCATAAAAAGAGGGTATCGCTCCTTTTGAACGCACCGGAAGCTGATCGCGAAATTCTTTTGCCTGAGAAAAATACGCATAGATATTCTCAGCATTTCTCTTCTCAATCATACTACGCACATTGTGCATCTCATCTAACCAATAGTCGAACATTTGAAGTAACGCATCTTGATTATGAAGTAAAATATCTCTCCACATCGCTGGACTGCTCGATGCAATTCGAGTAATATCACGAAAACCACCCGCTGCTAACTTAGAAACAAGAGGATTTCCTTGCTGATAATGCTCTGCTTGATGCACAAGACTAGCTGCAATGATATGAGGAAAATGACTGATAACACCTGCAAGCTTATCATGTTCTTTTGGTGAAAGAACAATGATATTAGCTTTTGTACCTGCCAGTAATTTTTTAAGTCTATTAACAGCCTCTTTTTCCGTATGAGGAGAAGGAGTTAACACATACATTGCATTTTCAAACAAGTGAGCTTTAGATGCTGTGACACCACTTTTATGAGAACCAGCCATTGGATGACCGCCAATAAATTGAATCCCTTTTGAAAGTAAGCATGAAGCCGTTTGAACGATTTGTTCTTTTGTACTCCCAACATCCGTAACAATAACCTCTTTTTTCAAAGGAATACTTTCTAATCTTTGCACAACTTGAACGGCTTGTGTAACAGGCACAGCAATAACAATGAAATCAGCTTTTTTAGCTCCAGCTTCAATTGAACTACTTATTTCGTCAATAACAGTTAGCGATTTTGCTAGTTTTACCTGCTCTTCATTAATATCGTAACCAATAATATGCATTGATTCATATGTATTCTTTATATTTAACGCTAACGAACCACCAATTAGGCCCATCCCAATTACAAAAACTGTTCCTGTCACCTTTGTCACCTCGTATTTCACATATGAAATGAGAGTGTGATCTCACACTCTCATTTCTACATTATTATGCAAATGATTTATGTTTACTCACATACTCTTGAAGTAATTGAATAATTTGTTCATTTTGCTCTTTTGTCCCAATTGTAATCCGTACAGATGTAGGGAAGCCTAATGCGTTGCCAGAACGAACAATATACCCTCTTTCCAATAGAAATTGGAATACTTCATCGCCTGGTTGACCAAAATCAATTAGTACAAAGTTAGTGTAAGAAGGATAGTAATTCAAACCGTTCTTTTCGCAAAATGCATAGTATTGCTGTAAACCATCTTCATTTTTACGCTTGCACTCATTAATAAAGTCTTGATCTTTCAAAGCTTCAATCGCCGCTTTTTGAGCCATACGACTTGTATTAAACGGCTCACGAGCAGGTTCTATTCTTTGTAATAATGCTTCATTTGCAATGCCGTACCCAATTCGAAGTGAAGCCAATCCATAAGCTTTTGAAAACGTACGTAGTACAATTAAATTCTCGTACTCATCCAGTAGATCTACAGTTTGTGGAAAGTCCTCTTCTTGTGCTGCGTATTCATAATATGCTTCATCCATAACAATCAGCGTATGCTTTGGAACTTGCTTAATAAATTCCATCAGGTCTTTTTGCTTTACATAGGTACCGGTTGGATTATTGGGGCTACATACCCAAACGACAGTCGTTTGTTCATCAATTGCGCTTAACATTGCCGACAGGTCGTGGTCACCGTTTCGAAGCGGAACCTCACGAATTTCAGCTCCTTCAATTACCGCATTGTGACGGTATTGAGGGAATGTCGGCGTTGCCATCACCGTATTTGTTTCTGGTGATAGTAAAGCACGGCAAATAATTTGAATAACTTCATCTGAACCGTTCCCAAAAATAAGCTGCTCACCTTTGACATGTAAATATTCAGCCAGTGCTGTTCTTAATTCTGCACTATAGCCGTCTGGATAAAGTGCCATATGATTAAGCTCTTCGTAAATAGCTTCCTTCACGCGATTTGAACAGCCATACGGATTCTCATTAGATGCTAGCTTCACAACAGTTTCTAAGTTGTATTCTTTTTTAACTTCCTCAATGGGCTTGCCTGGCTTATATGGAGATAATGTTAATAATTGCTCTTTTACTTTCAACTTGTTACACCTCGCATTTTTGTATCGGTGAAACGATGGACGCTATATACGCTTGAAAACTTGCTATTCCTTCTGACCTTGTCTCCTTATTTAAAAGTACCGATTGAAGTTCCGCAACTTTGTGAACAATTGCACTACCAATTACAATACCATCCGTGTATTCTTTTAATACTTCAACCTGGTGGCTTGTTGAAATACCAAACCCCACAGCAACGGGTATGGACGTCGAAGCCTTAACTTCCTTTAAAAATGAATCTAAGTCCTCAGGAAGCGTTTCTCGAATTCCAGTTACGCCAAGGGATGATACGCAGTATAAAAAGCCTGTTGCATCTTTGGAGATTTTTTCAATACGCTCTTTAGATGTTGGAGCAACCATTGAAATATAAGCTACTTCGTTTTGCTCAGCAAGGGTGCGAATCTCTGTACTTTCTTCATAGGGTAAGTCAGGAATTAATACACCATCAATTTCATTTTCTCGCACTAAAGCGAAAAAGGATTCTAAACCTAATTGTAACACAGGATTAAAATAGGTAAAGAGAATAATCGGAATTTCCACTCCTTTTTTTCTCATTTTTGGCACAAGTTTAATTGCTTTTGATATAGACATTCCCTGAGCAAGTGCACGGCTAGAAGCCGCTTGAATGATCGGTCCATCCGCTAAAGGGTCGGAATATGGAACGCCTAACTCCAATACAGAAGCTCCTTCTTTTTGCAAAGCTAAAGCAAGCTCTATCGTGACATCTTCATGCGGATCTCCGGCTGTAATAAAAGGAATAAATAGCGTATCATGTTTGGGTAATCGCTGCTTAAATGTGCTCATATTCTTTTTCCTTCCTTTCTAATAAATTAACAAGAGTGTGAACATCTTTATCCCCTCGTCCTGATAAACAAATCAAAATACTTTCATCTTTTGTCTTAGTTTTTGCTACCTCAAATGCTTTAGCAAGCGCATGTGCTGATTCAATTGCTGGAATAATTCCTTCTGTTTTCGACAGTAGCTGAAGCGCTTCAATCGACTCATCATCCGTTACGCTTTCATACCTTACTCTTCCTATTGAAGATAAGTGAGAGTGCTCTGGGCCAATTCCAGGATAGTCAAGTCCTGCTGAAATCGAATAAGGCTCTGTAATTTGACCATTTTCATCTTGCAATAGATACGTTAACGTCCCGTGAATAACGCCTTTAGTTCCTTTTTCCATTTTGGCAGCATGAAGCTGTGTATGAACACCTTTTCCTCCAGCTTCTACTCCTATAAGCTCTACCCTTTCGTCCTTAATAAAGTCGTAGAACATCCCGATCGCGTTGCTACCACCACCAACACAAGCAATTACCGTATTAGGAAGCTTGCCTTCCGCCTGTAGAAACTGCTGTTTTGCTTCCTCTCCAATAATTTTTTGAAAATCACGAACCATTTTTGGGTAAGGATGCGGACCAATAGCGGAACCAATTAAATAAAAATGATCCTCACAGTGCTGAACCCAGTAACGGATCGCTTCATTTGTTGCATCCTTTAAGGTTTTTGTGCCTGAAGTAGCTGGAATAACTTCTGCTCCTAATAGTTTCATACGAAATACGTTTAATGCTTGGCGCTCAATATCTTCCTCTCCCATAAACACTTTGCATTCCATACCAAACTTAGCAGCCACCGTGGCCGTAGCCACGCCGTGCTGACCAGCACCTGTTTCAGCAATGATTTTCTTTTTCCCCATGCGCTTTGCTAACAAAATTTGTCCAATCGCATTATTGATCTTATGAGCTCCAGTATGATTCAAGTCTTCGCGTTTTAAGTAAATCTTCGCTCCACCCAGTTTATTTGTTAAGTTATCTGCATAAGTTAGGGCTGTAGGTCTTCCTGAATAATTTTTAAGAAGAAATAAATACTCTTCTTTAAAAGCTGGGTCCTGCATAGCTTCATCCAAAGCTTTCTCTACTTCTTCCAATGGCTTCATTAACGTTTCAGGTACATATTTTCCACCAAATTCTCCAAATCTACCAAATTCATCTGGATGATTGTATGTCATGTAAAATCTTCCTTTCGATACGCTTTATTTTTTGTTGATCTTTTTTACCGTCACTTTCAATTCCACTTGATAGATCGATACCATCTGGGTGATAGTACATTAAGCTATCAATATTAGATTCTGTGATTCCACCTGCAATAAAGCATTTCTTGCTATAAGAGCGAGCCGTATTGGTATAGGCCGGGACAAAATTCCAGTCAAACGCAACGCCCGTTCCGCCAAATTGTTCTTTGACTTTACTATCAATTACATAGCCATCAACAACGCCTTTATAACGCTCCATGGCTTGTAGCGTCTGTGGACCATGAGGCAAAGCTTTCCAAACTTCATAGCCAACATTTTTATAAAAAATAAGTTCTTCAGGTGATTCATTTCCATGACATTGAATCACCTGTAAGTCTGCTTTCACCGCTGTTTCTAATACCTCGCTAGGAGCTCCATTCACAAACACGCCCACTTTTTTCATTTCAAAGCCTGAACAGTTCATAACCTGAACTTTTTCTGGCGTAACGTACCGCTTACTTTTCGAATAAAAGATAAAGCCTACGTAATCAGCAAGTCCAGCCTTTGCTAATTGAAAATCTTCAATTGTTTGGATACCGCAGTACTTAATGTGCATGACTTGTTTCTCCGAATAGATTTCCAATCGCTGCTTGCTGATTATCTTGTTTCATTAATGACTCTCCAACTAGAACTGCTTTTGCACCGGCTTCTTTTACATAAGTAAGGTCTTTATATTCATAAATTCCGCTTTCACTAACAAATAAGCTATCCTTTGGAATAAGGGGAGCAATATCCTTTGTTTGGGTAATGGATGTCTCAAACGTGCGCAAATTACGATTATTAACGCCAATAATCTGTGGTGTTAACACGCGTAAAATTTGTTCTAATGTCTCAGCTGAATGAACCTCAACTAAACAATCAAGCCCTAGCTCACCTGCTTGTTCATATAACTCCTTTAAATGTACAGGCTCAAGGACTTCTCCAATTAATAGAATAGCATCTGCACCGATGCGAGCACTTTCCTCAACTTGAAGCTCATCAATAATAAAGTCTTTTCTCAAAACAGGAAGGTTTACGTTTTGTTTTATTTCAGTCAAATATGCCCGGTGGCCCATAAAATACTGCTCATCTGTTAAAACTGAGAGGGCATCTGCTTTTCCTGCTTCGTACGCTTTAGCAATCGTAACAGGGTTAAAGTTTCGTTGAATCAGTCCTTTTGAAGGGGATGCTTTTTTCACTTCTGCAATCAGTGAAAGCATACGGTTTGAATTTGCAAGAGCTTCTAAGAATGACACTTTCTCTACTTGAACAGGATCTGGTAGCACTAAGTTTGCTACTTCTTGTTTTTTGGTTTCAATAATTTTGTTAAGCACGATTAACCACCTCTTCAGATTTTAAACGCTGGAGCTGTTCGAATGCCTGACCGCTTTCGATGATTCGCATCGCTTCAACGACTCCTTGCTCTAGTGTTTGAACAGCACCACTTACATATATGGCAGCTGCTGCGTTCACAGCAACCGCTGACTGTGCAATTTTGTTCTCACCGTTTTTAAAGATTGATTGAATAAGAGCTGCGCTTTCTGCCGCATCATTTACTATAAGCTCTTTCATAGTTCCCCTTTGGACACCTAGTGATTCAGGAGACAGCATATACTCTACAACGCGCTCATCTTTCACTTCCACTACGTCTGTTTCAGTCGTTACGCTTATTTCGTCTAGACCATCTCGACCACAAACTAGCAGTACATGTTTAGCTTTAAGCTGTACTAAAGCTTGCGCAAGCTTTCTTGCTAAATCGATTGAATACACACCAATTACCTGCTTGCTGCAATTTGTGGGATTAGCTAAAGGACCCAGCGCATTGAAAACTGTACGAAACCCTAATTCTCGGCGTATTTGAGCAACATGCTTCATAGCTGGGTGATAAAGAGGAGCGAATAGAAATGACATGTTGACACGTTCAAGCGCTTCTTCAACTTCAGTCTTCTCTCCTTGAATATCCACTCCTAATCTCTCTAGTACATCCGCACTTCCGCTTTTTGATGAAACGGCACGATTGCCATGCTTTGCTACTTTTACACCAGCTGCTGATGCCACAATAGCACTTGCTGTAGAAATATTAAACGTTGACGCCCCATCTCCTCCAGTTCCACATGTATCAATCACGTTTTCATACCTAATGGAGATTATGTTCATGTTATTTCTCATCCCTTTAACAAAGCCGACGATTTCCTCAACTGTTTCGCCTCGGTAAGTTAACAAAGTAAGGATACCTGCAATTTGTGTAGGTGGAACTTGCCCATTCATAATGTCATTCATAAGCTCTTGTGCTTCTACAGCTGATAACGTTTCGCCATTTAAGCATTTTGATAGCAGTTCTTTAAACATACACATTCTCCTTTTTATCGTAGATATCTTGAGCGATTTGAATCGTTTTAATTAAGGCACTCGCTTTGTTACGGGTTTCTTTCCATTCTAGCTCTGGCTTAGAGTCTGCTACAATACCAGCACCAGCCTGTACATAAGCTACTTCATCTTTTAAGACAATTGTTCGAATGGCAATACAAGAATCAATATTCCCATCAAACCCTAAATAAGCAACGGTTCCTGCATATACATTACGTGCAACAGGTTCAATTTCATTTAAAATTTGCATGGCTCTCACCTTTGGCGCACCTGATACTGTCCCAGCTGGAAAGGCAGCTAGCAAAGCATCAATTGGATGAACGCTTGGGCTAATAGTTCCCGTTACTTTAGAAATTAAGTGCATGACGTGTGAAAATTTAACCAACTCCATTAATACCGGTGTCTGTACGCTACCGTATTTAGCTACTCTTCCAATATCATTACGCGCTAAGTCGACTAGCATATAGTGTTCAGCACGTTCTTTTTCATCTTGGATTAAATCTTCGTACATATGCTGATCTTCTTCTTCGTTCCGTCCTCTACGTCTTGTTCCAGCGATAGGATGAATTTCTAATTCACCATTTTCGATTCCAATAAGCTTTTCTGGAGAGCTACCGATTAATTCCACACCGTCTACTTTGACATAAAATAAATAAGGAGACGGGTTAACTAGTCGCAATACTCTGTAAATATCAAACCCAGAAGCTTTCGTTGGAACTTGAAAACGTTGGGATAAAACCGCCTGAAAGACGTCACCGCTTTTGATATACTCTTTAATTTTGTTAACGTCGTTCATAAACTGCTCTTTCTCGTACGAAGAAGTTACACCTTTAAACGTTACGTCTTTTTGTTCTGAATTAAAGACAAGCGGTAACTTGTTTGTTGAGGGATTCACTATTTGATTAACATACGAATTGATATCTTCAACTGCAAGCTGATACTTTTTACTTTTTTCTGCCTCTGTATCCCCTTCGTTAAGCTGAACATAGCGGAGAAGAACTAACTCTTTTGATTGGTGATTGTATGCTAATAGCGTTTCGCAATACATAAAATGAAATGTTGGCATCTGTAAGTCATTTTCTTTATTGACCTGTACTTTTTCAATTTGTGAAACCGCATCATAACTAATAAAACCAACTGCACCACCTTTAAAGGGAAGCGGCAGATCAGGAAGCTTTACTTTAAAATGCTCATCCACTGTTTGAACAGCATTTTTAAAGCTAGAAGCTGAAAACCGCGGTTGTAAATAGCGGTCTTTAATGATGTACTCACCATTTTCTTCCGCAACATATAAAAAAGGATTTAATCCAATAAATGAATAGTTGGACCAAGGTGATGTATCATCGTTACTTTCAAGTAAATAGACTGCTTCATCCTGCACCCGCTGAAACAGATCAACTGGGGTCAAGCTGTCAACATATAACGTCTTTGTGATAGGAATTGTTAAAAAGTGTGAAGAGTCTTCCAGAAAGGAAGTATACGTGTTTGTCATGTGATTCATTCCTCCATTTCAAATGGAGAATGAGAAATAGTGAGGTGTTTTTAGAAGATATTATAAATAAACCCAAAGACATATCAAAAAAAAGCATGCCTTTGGGTAAACGAATGTCATATTTTAACTAGACTCAGCTCTTCTCAACTATCTCATTCTCGTCTACCCTAAACTCAACTAAACTACTTATTACTAACTCTAAACTATCTACATTGTATTACGTTCATCTAAAAATTGTCAACCATGAGACTTTTTTAATTAGAATTCTCTAATTGCTGACTTAACAGGTTTAAAATAAGACCGTCTTCCACCTTTTGAACATAAGGTTGACCAATTTCTTCGAGCAAGACCATATACACGTCACTTTGCTTAGACTTTTTATCAGCCTGCATTTTCTTTAATAAACGTTCTTTTTCTAAGTGTGAAGGAATCGATGTTTGATAACCAAACTGTTTAAACCATGAAGCAATTTCGGATACTGGAAACGCTGTTTTTCCTAAAGCGTTGCTTACATCCATGGCGAAAAGCATTCCAATTGCTACCGCTTCCCCGTGGCTAATTTTCCCATATCCACATTCTGATTCAATGGCATGACCTAACGTATGTCCGAAGTTTAAATGCGCTCGAACACCCGCTTCCATTTCATCTTCTTTCACTATCGCTGCTTTAACAGAGATTCCTTTTTTAAGCGCGTGGATTAATGCATTCTCTCGTAAATCACTTAACGTTTTAATCGTTGTTTTCAGCCATTGATAGAATTCCACGTCATGAATTAACGCATGTTTAATCACTTCAGCAAAACCGGAACGCCATTCTTTTTCAGGTAAGGTATTTAATAATTCAATGTCATAAAAGACAGCTTCTGGCTGAAAGAACGCACCAATCATATTTTTTCCTAGTTCATGATTAATTGCTACCTTTCCACCGACTGCACTATCGTGGGCAAGAAGGGTTGTTGGAACCTGAATGAATGAGATACCACGCATATAAGTTGCTGCAACAAAGCCAGCTAAGTCTCCAATTACCCCTCCTCCAAATGCAATAATAAGAGCATTACGATCCAGCTGCTTTTCTAAAGCAAACGTTTGACACGCATAGTAATGTTCAAAGGATTTCGCTTGTTCACCGCTAGGCAGTACGTATTTATAAACCGTTGAATACGAAGATAAAGCGTCCATCATTTTATCTCCGTAGCACTCGTTTACTGCTTCATCTGTCAACACTAAAATTTGTGAAGCATTTGGCTTTACGCTTTCGATAACTGATGGAAGTTTAGATAGAATGTTTTCACCTAGATAAAGAGGATATGTTTTAGACTTGGTTTCAATTTGAATTTGTTCCATTAAAATCCCCTCGCATATTCACGCATCTGCTTAATATTTTCAGCAATCGTTTCAATTTGGTCTTGGCCAAACTGTTCTACGATTGCAGATGCTAACTCCCACGCAACAACTGCTTCGGCTACGACACTAGCTGCAGGAACCGCACAGCTATCTGAACGTTCAATACTTGCTTCAAATGGTTCTTTCGTTTCAACATCAACACTTTTCAATGGCTTATAGAGCGTTGGGATTGGCTTCATAACACCTCTAACAACAATAGGCATTCCCGTAGTCATCCCACCTTCAAAACCACCTAAACGGTTTGTTCGTCTTGTGTATCCATTTTTTTCATCCCACAAAATTTCATCATGAACTTCGCTACCAGGCTTTCGAGCAGCTTCAAAACCAAGGCCAAATTCAACCCCTTTAAACGCATTAATACTCATTACAGCCGCAGCAATTTTAGCATCTAATTTACGATCATAGTGTACATAGCTACCAACACCAGCTGGCATACCTTCCACGATGACTTCAACAATTCCGCCGATTGAATCTCCAGCTTCTTTTGCATCATCAATCGCTTGCATCATATCTTTTTCAACAGCTGCATCAAAACACCTAACCGGTGATCGCTCTGTAACTTCCTGGAGTTGTTCAAGAGTTTCATATGCTGGAGGATTAGCTTTAATTCCCCCAATTTCACGCACATGTCCTGCCACTTTAATTCCAAACTGAGCTAAAATTTGCTTTGCTACTGCACCAGCCGCAACGCGAACCGTTGTTTCACGCGCTGAGGAACGCTCTAATACATTTCTCATATCGCGATGTCCATATTTAATTGCGCCATTTAAATCTGCATGTCCAGGTCGTGGGCGTGAGATTTTTCGCTTTACGTCTTCGGCTTCTTCTTCAGAAATTGGCTCAATGCCCATAATCTTTGTCCAATGCTTCCAATCGTTATTTTCAACAACCAGCGCAATAGGAGATCCAAGCGTGTAGCCATGGCGAACGCCACTCACAATTTCTACCTGATCGGTTTCAATTTGCATACGACGCCCTCTTCCATGTCCTTTTTGTCTACGCGCAAGCTCTGTGTTTACATCTTCCGCAGTTAAAGGTAGCCCTGCTGGAACACCCTCTAGAATGGTCGTCAATTGTGGGCCATGCGACTCTCCTGCTGTTAAGTATCTCATCTTTCTACCTCCACTATTATGTATTTTTCAGGAAATCGTCTGAATTTTTATTTTTAAATATGACTATACCATACTCTATGTTACTTCACCACAAAAAAAAAGCGAACGCACTCTTTACTGCCCCTATTATAATTTGCGATAAAAAAACGTATCTACTACTTCCAATCCATATTTCTGAGGTTGAAATACTTGCTCTGTACTTCCCACAAAAAAGACGCCTCCCTTTCTCAATGAATCCGAAAACTTCTGATAAAGCTGATGCTTTGCCTCTTCAGTGAAATAAATAAGCACATTGCGACAAACAATTAAGTCAAACTGTTGTGAAAAGGGATCCGCAAGTAAATTATGTTTCTTAAAAGTAACCGTCTTTTTAATCTCATCGTTTACTTTGTAAAACAATCCTTGACTAGTAAAATACTTGTTTTTTATATGTACCGGCACTTCTTGTAGTGATTTTTCTGCATACAACCCTATTTTGGCTTTTTCAATAACCGTTTCATCCAAATCTGTGGCTAAAATTTTAATGTGTGAAAGCGGATAGTATGAAGATAAAACCATCGCTAATGTGTATGGTTCCTCTCCCGTAGAACATGCCGCGCTCCAGACTTTTAGCGTTTCGTTCCCCTTTGTTAACTGAGGTAGAATCGTTTCTTCTAACACTTCCCAACGCTTTCGATTTCGATAAAACTCTGAAACATTAATTGTGATTCTATCTAAAAATTCAGTCAATAAATCCTCTTGATAAGCTAGGGCTTGATAATAGGTATGGAAACTAGTAAACCCTTTCTTTTCATATAAAGATACTAACCTTCGTTTCATTTGTGCCTCTTTATATAACGACAAGTCGATACCTGTTTTCAGCTTAATTTTGCGAACAAACTCTTCATATTCATTTGTCATAAATAAGACCCCTATCTATCATATTACATATTTCTTTTTATTCCATTATATCGGAATCTCGTTTATCGATGTTAAATTTCTCCATAGAAAAAAGAGTTTGGGACATAACAAAATGATTGCTTCTAAGAGACGAACAATAGCTGTTCCCATCTCTTTAGTTTGTCTGAACACGTTCGTTCCATTGCGCTACGGTCACTCGCTTTCCGCGGGGAGGAACCTGAGCTTCCTCGCTGCGCTGCGGGATCTCCGTTTTCCCTCTCTTTCCCGCAGGAGTCGAGTGTCCTACGCTCCATTCCACCCTGTTTCCAACATTGTTTTCACAATCAACAAAAAACCTGAACGATTAAAAGTGAGAAACTCTCAATCGTTCAGGTTTATCATTAGCTGAATTACTTATGTCCCAGCCTCTTTTTTTCGTGGTAATTGTCTAATTGTCTGCTTAATAAAGTAAGCTATTTAGCTGTTTGTTATATGATACTACCTCTGACTCTGAGAAAAACAGCGCAATTTCGCGTTGGGCACTCTCTGGAGAATCTGAACCATGAATAACATTTTTATCAACAATAAGCCCATAGTCTCCTCGAATTGTACCTGGAAGCGCTTCTTGAGGATTTGTTTTTCCCATCATTTGACGTGCATTTGCAATGACATTTTCCCCTTCCCATACCATTGCAAATACTGGTCCTGATGTAATAAAGTCAACTAGCTCTTTAAAAAATGGCTTTTCGCGATGTTCTCCGTAATGTGTTTCAGCCAAATCTTGTGATACGTGCATTAACTTTGCGCCTACTAATTGAAACCCCTTTTTTTCAAAGCGAGATACAATCTCTCCCACAATACTTCTTTGTACCCCGTCTGGTTTGACCATTAAAAAAGTTTGTTGTATCATTTTCTCTCCACCCCTGAAGTTATGATATGTAAAGCGAATGAAAGCGTAATCACACTCAAGAAAATCTTACCACTCTTTAGGTTGTTTTACAACGTACCAAAAATATTTTTTTAAAATTTTCTTTTACCAATGTACTTAGCAATCTGGTATAACGCTTTACGCGCTTTATTATCTGGTAACTCTTTCAAGATCATCATGGCTTTTTCAAGGTAACGCTCACTTACTTTAACAGAGCGATCAATTACGTCAGAAGAAGTAATATACGTAATAATTTCGGAAATAAGCTCCGTTTGATTGTCTGCTACAAATAACCTCTCAACTTTAAGACGGAAATCTGGATCCTCTAATGCGTAAAGAACAGGCAGTGTGATGTTCCCCTGTAGCAAATCACTTCCTACCGGCTTACCAAGCTTTTCTTCCGAAGATGTAAAATCCAAAATATCATCTGTAATTTGAAACGACATTCCCACATAGTAACCGAACAGGAATAGCTTTTTATGTATAGATTCTGGAGCACCGGCCGCGATTGCCCCCAGCTGACAGCTTGCTGCAATTAACAACGCTGTTTTTCGCTTAATACGACGCAAGTACGTACGCAAGTCTTGATTTAAATCATATTTATCTTTAATTTGTTCAATCTCACCTAGCGTTAGTTCAACCATCGTATCAGATAAGATTTTATGAGCATCCACTTGTTCAATTTTAGTAATAGTTTCAAGCGCACGCGCAAAAATATAATCCCCCGTATACATAGCAATTCGATTATCCCACTTGGCTTTAATCGTTGGCTTACCCCGTCTCATATCCGCATCGTCAATCACATCGTCGTGAACTAAAGACGCCATGTGTATCAGCTCAAGGGCTACTGCGACATGCTTAATCTGATTGACATCATAAGAGCCAAACTTGCCGGCTAATAAAACAAAGACAGGGCGAATTCTTTTTCCCCCTGCCTGTAAAAGGTGAAGAGATGCATTTGTAATTAATGCCTCTTTTGTTTCAATCCTTTGCTCTAATTCTTTTTCAATTAGTGCAATATCCGTGTTTAGAAAAGTATACATCATTTTTAATTTCATTGGACTCACCTAGCATTATAAATTCATTTCAATCGTTCGATGTTACACTACTTTACACATTAATATTTATTACAATTGTCTCTATACTCGTTTGTACCCTAAATGCATTGCAGCTACTCCACCGGTATAGGTTTTAACTTCAATGTCTTCAAATCCTGCTTGTTTAAACATTTCAGCCAGTTCTTTTGGGCCTGGGAAATCGCGCGCTGATTCTTGAAGCCATGAATATTCATCGTAGCTTTTAGCAAATAGCTTCCCAAATGCAGGCATAATATATTTAAAGTATAAAAGGTACGCTTGTCGGTAACCAATCATGGTTGGCTGAGATGTTTCTAAACATACCACTTTCCCACCTGGCTTTACTACTCGGTACATTTCTTTCAATGCTGCCATATAGTCAGGAACATTTCGAAGACCAAAGCCAATTGTGACATAATCAAATGAGTTATCTTCAAACGGTAAATTCATTGCGTTACCATGCAATAATTCAACATTTAAAAATGATGATTGGTTCATTTTTTCATGCCCAATCTTCAGCATGTTTTGACTAAAATCAAGCCCAATAGCTTTACCAGTTGGACCTACAGCTTCAGCCATAGCTAATGTCCAATCAGCTGTTCCACAGCATACATCCAGTGAAGTTGTCCCTGGCTGTACGTCCATTCGCTTCATCGTATCTTTTCTCCATGCTTTATGACGCTGAAAGCTAATTACTGAATTCATTTGATCATAATTTTTATATATTTTCTCGAAAACTCCATGCACACGCTCTTCTTTTGATTGCTGCATACTATCCTTCTCCTACAACATTTTTAAGACGCTCTAAGCTGCCAATCATCTCGTATAAATGCTCTTTTAACGGCTCATTAATGAAAGGTGAACCTGCTGCTAGGTATTGCTTTACCACAGCAATTGATGGTTCACTTGAAGCATAAAGCGCTTCTTGAATTCCAATGCTTTTCATTCCATTTTTATAATAATTGTCTAATAAAATCGAGGCTTCTTGTTTTGCCAACTTTATTAGCTGGGTTGAAATAGCGTTTAAACGACAGGCATGTTCTAAAAGCTCTCGCCACTCCGGACAATTAAAGTAATCACATAAGGAATTAATAAGCGATGATTCAACCGTAAAGAAATTCGTCATCATATCCTGTACGTCTTGTGTTTGGTTATGATAGATGTGGATTTTAGCAATATTAATTTCTTTAATAGACGAAGCAATTACCTTAATTAAGTCAATTTGCCCCGTTTGTGCTAAGTAATAGTAATACAAACCGCTATAATAATCACCTGCTAATACTGTTAGCTGTCGCTTGTGCAGTTGTGTTCCTTCACTATCAACATCTTGAGTAGAGACCAGGTCGTGGGTATCTAGTGCAGTTTGCACAAGCATAACTGACAGCGCACAGCGACTCCATTTTTGCTGTTCAAGTGAAAGAGTCGTTAAAAACGAGCATATGTATAATAATTTATTTTCATCTACAGTTGGATGATGAATAAATTTTTGAACATATGGATGACTCAACTCAGCATGAATTTGTTTTTTCATGTCTGCAACCGTATCGTAGATGTTTTGCACATTCATCACCCTTGTCTCCCTTTCAGTCACTGCTTTTTCCAAAGTAAATTCGATAGTGTCAATTATACCATAACTAAAGGTTAATTTAACCTTTAAAATCATAATCGACGGCTAGGTTATGATTTGATTTTATCGCATTTTTATTTTTTCCATTCTTTACATGTTGTTATTCACTTCACTTGAAATGGTCGTGTATACCATAAAAATAAAAGCAGGAAACTCCTGCTTATTTTTTAACGTCGGATTCAACCTCACCATGAACCGTTTGGATAAGTGCTTTGCCTCTTATTTTAATTGCTGACGTATGCTCTGTGAATTGAGCAATCATCACTTCGCCTTTATCTAGCTTTTCAGAGTGATGAAATCGTGTATCTGCACCTCTTGTTAGACCAATAACATTTACACCATCTTCCACTGCTTTGATGACGATGTATTCCGGATTCGATTTTTGTGCCATAATTTTCCCTCCATCTCTAGCCAATTACGACTTGATTAATGATAATACTTCTGCGCGTGCTGCTTGGTCGTGCTCAAATACTCCTCGAACCGCTGATGTAACGGTCATAGCTCCTGGTTTCCGAACGCCTCGCATTGTCATGCACATATGTTCAGCTTCTACAATAACCATGACTCCATGAGGAGATAAGGTTTCCACGATTGAATCAGCAACTGTAGACGTAATCCTTTCTTGAAGCTGTGGGCGCTTAGAGACAGCCTCCACTGCACGTGCAAGCTTACTTAATCCAGTTACGCGACCACCTTTTGGAATATATGCAACATGAACCTTTCCATAGAAAGGAACCAAGTGATGTTCACACATTGAATGAAAGTTGATGTCTTTTACTAAAACTAACTCTTCGTGTTCCTCGCCAAATATAGTTTTAAAATGTTCGTTTGGATCTTCGTTCAATCCCGAAAAGACTTCTTCATACATTTTAGCCACGCGCTTTGGTGTATCCAATAGCCCTTCTCGATTTGGATCTTCTCCAATCGCTTCTAAAATCTGCCTTACTGCTTGTTCGATTTGTTCTTTATTTACAGTTGACATCCTGTAGCCTCCCATTCGTTGCATTACGACGTAGTTAAAAAAATTCTAGCATATGTATGTACTAAAGGCAAAAAAGAAAGGTCGCAAAATATGCGACCTTTCAAAGCTCTTGTATTATGACTATAAAAATAGACATTTTATGTAAATATTATTTTACAGCGTCTTTAAGAGCTTTACCTGGTTTGAATGCAGGAACTTTGCTTGCAGCGATTTCAATCTCCTCACCCGTTTGAGGGTTACGACCTTTACGTGCAGCACGCTCACGTACTTCAAAGTTACCAAAACCAATTAGTTGAACTTTGTCACCGTCTTTTAAAGCATCTAAGATTGTATCAAAAACAGCATCAACTGCCTTTGTAGCATCCTTTTTTGAAAGCTCACTCGCTTCTGCAACAGCATTGATTAATTCTGTCTTGTTCATGCCATTCACCTCCTCCCAAAAATCGGATCATATAAAAACTAAAATCCCATTACAAAAGGAATCTAGTAATCGACGATATCTCATTTGTTAACAAAATTAACGAATATTATACATAACCTATGTATCAACAAGCCTAATAATAAACGATTGTTATGAATAATTCAACGTTTTTCATTTTGTCTCGGAGACTTCCATACCAAAACTAGTATGTCCAATCGATTTCTTTTAAAAGATTAACATATCGCTAATAGCATAGCAAGCAGAAAATCGTTATATAGTAAAAAAACAGAAACATATGTTCTTTCACATACTTTTTACCCTTTATTCGTTTTGATAATATCCAACATTTTTCCAGCCTTCAGCTTTTAAACATAAGAAAAAGGCTCCTTATTAAAAGAGCCTGCAACCGTCTATTATTAATCAATGTTATAAAATAATCGCAATTAAACCACCTGAGCCTTCGTTGATAATACGCTCTAGCGTTTCTTTTAGTTTGTAGCGTGCATTTTCCGGCATTAGCGAAAGCTTTCCTTGTATACCTTCTCTTACAATAGAGCTTAATGATCTACCAAAGATATCTGAATTCCAAATTGACAGTGGGTCATCTTCAAAATCTTGCATTAAATAACGGACCAGCTCTTCACTTTGTTTTTCTGTACCGATAATTGGAGCAAACTCAGATTCTACATCCACTTTAATCATGTGAATTGAAGGTGCAACGGCTTTTAAGCGAACTCCAAAACGAGATCCTTGACGAATAATTTCCGGCTCATCTAGGCTCATATCTGCTAAAGATGGTGCTGCAACCCCATACCCAGTTTGCTTCACCATACGAAGCGCATCTGATACTTGATCATACTCCATTTTAGCATGCACAAAATCTTGCATAAGCTGTAATAGGTGGTCTCGCCCACGAATTTCAACACCTACAACCTCTTTTAAGATTTGATCATATAAGTCATCCGGAGCATATAAATCAATCTCAGCAATTCCCTGCCCCATTTCAATCCCTGCTAATCGAGCTTGCTCAATGAATTCGAATTCTGTAAACTGTGCCACTACCCGATCAACATCGCGTAATCTTTTAATATCTTTTACCGTCTCTTGAACTGCTTCTTGGTAACTTTCACGTAACCAATGCTTATCTTTTAATACCATAACCCAGCTCGGCAAGTTAACATTAACTTCTAGCACAGGGAATTCATATAGGGCTTCTCTTAGCACATTTAGAACGTCTGTATCACGCATACTTTCCACGCTCATGGCCAACACTGGAATGTCATACTTCTCGTTAAGATTTACTCTTAGCTTCTCCGTATCTGGGTGGTAAGGCTGAACGGTATTAATAACCATGATAAAAGGCTTTCCTACTTCTTTTAATTCATTGATTACTCGCTCTTCCGCTTCTAGATAGTCATGGCGTGGAATATCTCCAATTGTGCCGTCTGTTGTAATAACAACACCGATTGTAGAATGCTCTTGAATTACTTTTCGAGTGCCAATTTCAGCAGCTTCATGAAACGGAATCGGCTCTTCATACCAAGGAGTATTAATCATTCTAGGACCATTTTCATCCTCGTAACCTTTCGCACCTGGAACTGTATATCCTACACAGTCTACCAATCTTATGTTAACATCTAGCCCATCGTCCACTTGTACGCTAACCGCTTGATTTGGAACAAATTTGGGCTCAGTTGTCATAATCGTTTTTCCTGCTGCACTTTGAGGCAATTCATCTTGCGTTCGTGCTCGCTCTGCTTCATTTTCAATGTGAGGTAATACCATTAGCTCCATAAACTTCTTTATAAAAGTTGACTTCCCTGTTCTTACTGCACCAACTACCCCTAAATATATATCGCCTCCTGTACGTTCAGCGATATCCTTAAACACATCTACCTTTTCCAAAAGATCCCCTCCGATCTATGAGTTCATAGGATATGACATCCATTGCGAGAGTAAATTAGGACATTATATAGTTATGACGTTGTCCTATTAAAATATGACTTTCGATAGAAAAATTTATAATTTTTTTCATGCACATGCTGACTCAATCACAAGTTAGGCTAAAATTTCTTATAAGAAAGAGAAAACCCCTTCTCTCTGAATTTTATTCAGCGAGAAAGGGTTCATGACTCATTTTTCTAAAAATATTGGCTCATTTGTTTTTTCGTCGATGGTATAGGGCAATGAATAAGCCGGAACAAAAGAAGAATGCTCAACTAGAAGGTTCCGGATATCTTCTCCTTCTTTATATGTATGTTTATGCTTTTGCAATACTTCATATAAGTCCGATGAATAATCTACAAACAGCTCACCTTTCCCATTTAATACAAGAGGAAGTAATTGACCGCTATAAGGACTTACAACTGTAGGTGGCTCTTTCATATTTAATTTTTTATAGTCAATAGAAAAAACACCATCGGCAATGACCTCTTTAAATGGCGCATAACCACTATGTTTTTGTCTGTATAGATTCAGATAAATATTTACCTCTTTGATTTGTTCAGCCATTCGTAAATCTATTAATTTAACGGTTGGATTCTCCTCTACATCCACCAGCATATATGAAAAAACGCCTCCGCTTTCAAACGCTGTACCGGGTGGCTCTTGCATATAGCGTGGGCTGAGCTTGTTAAATTCAATGGGATACTTTTGATAAATAGGCGTATTGTTATCCCTTGTTTTAATTGGTAATAATCCTCCGCTATCTTTTTGAAAGTCATCAACCGCTTGTTGCACAGCTGCAAGCTGATTTTTATAAGGCACCTGATTTTGAGATAGATTAGCCTCAGGGTATAAGCAAGCTGATAATAAGAATGTTATGCTACAAAAAATTATAAATAGTAAGATTTTTCTCATTAAACTTCACCCTATCAGTTTTTGTTATGCTCCAGGTGTTGGTCCACTAAAGACAACAAGCACCATAATGAATCCCGCAATAATCATTAATGTATAGGCAATGAAAGCGAGTACATATTTAAATATAACATTTTTAATTTTGTAACGACTCAAATAAATAGAAAACACAGAAATAAACATAAATACAATTGAACCAAGTGAAATCCACATTTTTAATAACGCTGGCGACACCGCTCACCCACTCCCCTTCTTGCTCTCATTATAGCATAGGAGGTCCATATTTCGTGTAAAAAGAGGGAATTTAAGGATTCTATTAATTGACTCCAAATAAAAACCGAAATAAAGGGGGCACTTTATTTCGGCTACAACTAAATATTCCCATGAAGAGTTCCACTCATCTTTATTTACATGTTATTTTATGCACCTACAAGTGATTCCGCATCACCAATTGCCTACTTTTTCTACATTTCTTTGCAAGTTAGTTCTTTCGTTCTCCTAAAATGTTCGCTAAATCTTCCATTTCATGAGTTTTCGTACGAGACATTAAAGAATCTACAGCTGCTTTTGCACTAACATCATTAAACAGCACATCATATAACGCTTGGGTAATTGGCATTTTTACATCATATTTTTCAGCTAGCTGGTAGGCAGCTTTCGTTGTCCGAACACCTTCTACTACCATCCCCATATTATCTAGCACTTCTTCCAATTTATGACCTTTGCCTAGCATGTTCCCCGCACGCCAGTTTCTTGAATGTACGCTTGTACACGTTACGATTAAATCACCGATTCCAGTCAATCCTG
Organism: Bacillus sp. VT 712; assembly: GCF_001614195.1. NCBI lineage: Bacteria > Bacillati > Bacillota > Bacilli > Caryophanales > Bacillaceae > Bacillus > Bacillus sp. VT 712. Next base: position 63,196 of record NZ_LWBK01000007.1, read on the forward strand.
AAAACGTAAGTGGGTTTGCACCTAATACACTACCAAGTCGCGCAATTTCTGCTAATCCACGCGTCATAAGTGCAGCTTTAGCATTGTCACCATAACCAAGGCCGTCAGTAATTCCAGCAGCTAATGCAATAATGTTCTTCAACGCCCCACCAATTTCTACCCCTATTACATCTGGGTTTGTGTATACGCGAAAATATTGGTGATTATTAAACAAATCTTGTACTTTTTCGGCTGCTTTCATATTCTTAGAAGACGAAGTGACAGTAGTAGGCTGTCTTCTACTTACTTCCTCTGCATGACTTGGTCCAGATAAAACCACTACGTCCTGTAATTTAGCAGGCTCCATTTCTTGTTCAATCATTTCAGAGATGCGAAGCAGCGTATCTGGTTCAATTCCTTTACTAACATGAACAATTGTTAACGGATTGGTCGCAACCTTTCCAAGGCTTTGTAACACTTCACGAATTGCTTTTGTTGGAACAGCTAGAATAACTGTTTCTACTCCAAGAATTGCTTCTTCTAATGATGTGTAGCCTCGCATAGTCATTGGAAGCTCTACGCCGGGAAGGTATTTTTTATTTTCATGCATTTCATTAATACCATCAATTATTTCTTGGCGATGTCCCCATATACGTACATCATGACCATTATCCGCTAATACAAAGCCCAAAGCTGTGCCCCAGCTTCCTGCACCTAATACCGCAATTTTCTCCATGTTATCTGCACTCCTTTTTATTTTCGTGATCGAGCAATAATTCGAATTGGTGTTCCTTCAAATCCAAACGCTGCGCGCAGTTTGTTTTCTAAGAAACGCTCATAAGAGAAGTGAAGTAGTTCAGGATCATTTACAAACACAACGAAAGTAGGTGGTTTAATCGCTACCTGCGTTGCGTAATAAATTTTAAGACGTTTACCGTTATGTGTTGGTGTTGGGTTCATCGCAACTGCATCCATGATCACATCGTTTAAGATACTTGTTTCGACACGCATTGCATGATTTTCATTTACCATATTAATAACTGGTAAAAGCGTATGCGTACGTTTTTTTGTTTTCGCTGATAAAAAGACAATTGGCGCATACGTTAGGAATTGGAAATGTTCACGAACGTTTTCTTCAAACTTTTTCATCGTCTTATCGTCTTTTTCTACTGTGTCCCACTTATTGATAACGATAACAACTGCCTTACCTGCTTCTTGTGCATAACCGGCAATCTTTTTATCTTGTTCAATAATTCCTTCTTCTGCGTTTAATACAACTAAGACAACATCTGAACGTTCAATCGCTCGTAACGCACGAAGCACACTATATTTCTCTGTGCTTTCGTATACTTTACCGCGCTTTCTCATACCAGCTGTATCAATAACAACATACTCTTGTTCTTCTTTTGTAAACTTTGTATCAATCGCATCACGAGTCGTACCTGCAATATTACTTACAATAACGCGGTCCTCACCTAGCACAGCATTTACAAGTGATGATTTCCCAACATTTGGTCGACCAATCAAGGAAAACTTAACAACATCGTCTCCATAGTCTTCATCTTCATCTTTTGGGAAATGCTTAGCTACTTCATCCAATAAGTCTCCTAAGCCCAAACCATGCGTTCCTGAAATAGGGAATGGCTCTCCATACCCTAAAGCATAGAAATCATAGATTAATTCTTTCATTTCAGGGTTATCAATTTTATTAACTGCTAATACAACAGGTTTTTTAGATTTGTATAGAATCTTTGCCACTTCTTCATCAGCTGATGTAATACCATCTCGTCCATTTGTTAAAAAGATAATAACGTCCGCTTCATCAATAGCAATTTCAGCTTGTTGCTTAATTTGCTCTAAAAACGGCTCATCTCCAATATCAATTCCTCCTGTATCAATGATATTAAAGTCCATATTAAGCCACTCTGCTGAGCTATAAATACGATCGCGCGTTACGCCTGGAATATCTTCAACAATTGATACGCGCTCTCCTACAATTCGATTAAAAATAGTTGACTTCCCAACATTTGGTCGGCCTACAATCGCAATAATTGGTTTTGGCATGCGAATCTTTCCTTTCTTTGATCTGTTCTATGTATAAATAGTAACCTTTTGCTTATTCGTTTCACAATTGAATATTTTTAATAGATAAGATCATTCATTTTCAAAAACCGAGGTCATGCAAACATGCATGACCTCAAATTATTGCCTACTAGTCAATATGTTATTTACATGTATGCAACAATTAAGAGTACTCTCTCAATCAAACAATTCTATCAAAAAAGCTGCTTCACAACAACAAATTTTTCAGAAAATCAATTATTAGGCTTGACCGGACTATGCTTTTGACGCTGGAATTTTCCTAACAACCAATCGAACTGTGATGCAAGGGACCGCACAACTTTCCAAATAAAAAGAAGCATTAGTACAGTAGCTACAAGGTCAAGGAACATTGGCTGTCCCACGGGATGCGGCATTGAGATATTCGTGACTATTAAGCTATATAGAAAATCTCCCCCTAACAATCCTAGCAAAATAACGATACATCGCATGTGATCATCTTTTACTAGAAGAAAACCAATATATAAAATAATAGCTGTTAACAGCCATTGTCGGTTCACAAAAATCCATACTGGATCATACAGTTCTAACAAACAAAAGCCTACATAAGCAAACATGACAATCAGTGAAATAAATAATACGTATAATTGCTTTGAAGTTTTAAGCCTTGAAATATCTACACACACCATAACTAATAAGAAAAGATAAGTATAGCTAACGAAAAATGGACCTATCCAAACGTACGTTGTTGATAGCATAATGCTTATCAACAACAACATCGACACCTTCCACCGTAAAGACGTTTTATGCAAAAAAAATGTTGAAATGACCCATCCAATCCAAGCAAACCAATAGAATAGAAAACCTTCCATCTTCTCAACTCCCTATTTCTTCATTATGTATCAGTTTTACAAAAATTAACCCTTTGCATAAGCATAGAAACATAAACTTTGGTAAACCTATAATGAATCTAAATAAGGAGGTGAAAATTGTGGGAAAAGACCGTCAAGAGAAAAAGCTAAAGAAATCAAAGCGAGTTGAATCAGATCGCGACCAAGGCTTGCATTATCCAGGTGCAACTAGTTTACAAAGCCCTGAAGAAGGGAGAGATACCAATGGACAAAGATAAGAGGCTGATGATTCTTTCTCAAAGACGAATCGTGACGTTTCTAAACAATTTAAGTTGTAGCAACCAGTCCGTTCCATTGCGCTGCAGACACTCGCTGTCCGCGGGAAGGAGTCTGAGCTTCCTCGCCGCACTGCGGCGGGGTCTCAGCCTTCCCTCTAGTTTCCGCATGATTTACTTGTCCTACGCCGCTCCATTCCATTAGTTTTTTGAATTGGTTTTCCAATTTTAAAAAAAGCCAAACTATAAAAGGGGTTACCCATCAATAATTTGGATATAATATTGACTTAAATACTTATGTCCTAGCCTCGTATTTTCATTTTAAAACAGGATTCGAAACGGAATAAACAGATTTCTGTTGTCCTGTAAGTAAAAAGAGTAGCGCTCCAATTAAGAGAAGTCCACCTGATAGATAAAATCCTAACTCCATGCTTCCTGAGCGATCAGCAAAATAACCAGTGATATATGGTGCAAAAATAGATGAAAGCATCCCGCTAAAATTAAAGAATCCATACACTTTAGAATACATTGTAGATGGCGTAATAGATGCAATGTATGAAATGAGGATTGGATCTAACGCTAATTTCCCAATCAGCCCATACACTATGAGTCCAACTAACAGCCAAACATAGCTATTTGTGTAGGGGATTAAAAATTGACATAGTGCCCCAGCAATTGACAAACTAACAATCAATGCTTTTTTATTTTGAATTCGATCGGACATATAGCCAAAGAAAATGGCTCCAGGAATAGATGCCCAAGGTACTAATGAAGCAATAATACCTGTTTCCGAAGCTTCAAGACCCCTAGAGCTTTGTAGGTAATACGGTAGCCATGTTAGCATTCCAAAAAAACCGTAAAGTGAGCAAAAGATTAAAATGTACACTAGAATATGGTTTTTCGTAAATAGTTTCCGCAGTGGTTCTTTTTCTTTTGCTTGTACCTTACTCTCCTTTGCTCTCCCATCTTCCACAAACAGTGCAATTAAAATAGCTACAATTATAGTTGGTACAGCAAAAAGATAAAAAGTGAACTGCCATCCTTTATCAAGCGTATATGTAATATACGATGAGCCGATAAAACCTAGTGAAATACCAAATGCCATACCGCTGTTAATCAATGCCGACACAAGCCCTCGATATCTTTCTGAAGTGATGCTTGAAGAGATACCGTACTGTGATCCATAATAAGTACCTTCTCCAAGGCCAGTTAGTGCACGCATTAGTAAAAACATGCCGAACGTCGTAGCCAAGCCAGTTAAAAAGGTTGCTACCCCAAATAAGATATATCCAATAACAAGCACCTTCACTCTTCCAAAACGATCTGCTAAAAAGCCCGTGGGAATCTGCATAGCTGCATAGGAGGCAAAAAACACCGTAGCCATTAACCCGAGCTCTGTTTTTGTCAGCCCCCACTGCTCTCCAATATCTCCCATCACCGGAGATAAAATATTGCGATCTGCATACATAAAAACCCAGCCTAAAAAGAATAGAAAAATGGTCAGTACAGGATGTCCTTTTTTCATAACCACACCTACTTTTCTGTATTTTCAGACTATTATATATAATAAACGTTTGTTATTTCATCCAAGTTGTCAGGTTTTCTGCCTGCTTTTTTTACTATGATAGTAAAAATCCGATTCAAAACAACAAAACAAGCACACGGTATCGTGTGCTTGTTTTGTTGTTTTGGCTATCTATTATTAAACTTTTCAATCGACACTGGTCGCTGACATAGCCAATCATAAGTTTTTCCCGTAATAACAAGCGGAACTTGCTGAAGCTCTGAAATAGAACCAGTACCTAATGCAACCATGATGAACCTTAATTCTTCATGGAGTTCTAAAACTTCTTCGATAACAGCTTCTATACCTGAATCCATTAAAACAGACAGTAGACGCCCAGCTAATCCAGTTGCTGAAGCACCTAAAGCGAGCGATTTGGCTACATCCATTGCTGTTTGAATACCTCCAGAGCCGATAATTGAAATACCGCCTACACTCTGTGATACTTCTGCTAAAGATGCTGCGGTTGAAATTCCCCAATCGTTAAAAAAATGAAAATGATTCTCACGCCTCTCATTTTCGATTTTCGAAAAATTCGTACCGCCGTAACCCCCAACATCAATAATACTCACGCCGACTTCTTTTAGTTTAGTCGCTGCCGCAGCGCTCATCCCAAAACCTACTTCTTTTGCTATAACAGGTACATCTAAGGCATTCACAATTTGTTCAATGCGCTTTAAAGCTCCCGTAAAGTCCCGATCTCCTTCTGGCATAACTAGCTCTTGAATTACGTTCAAGTGGATTTGCATCCCATTGGCTTCAAGCATATCAACAGCCCGCTTTGCCTGATCCACTGTCGCTTCGCTTCCAAGGTTAGCAAGGATGATTCCAGTTGGGTTTTCTTGCCTTACTACTCGATATGTTTTTTCTTCTTCTTCGTTTTTAATCGCAGCCATCTGTGAACCTACAGCCATCGCTAAATTACAAGCGCTAGAAACTCGTGCTAGAGAACGGTTAATTTCTTCCGTCTCTAACCCGCCGCCTCCAGTCATTGCATTGATAAAAATTGGCGAACTCAGTGAAAGTTCGCCAATCTTTGTATTTAACTGGACATCTTTTACACTTTTATCTGGCAAGCTGTTATGCACAAACTGAATGTCGTCGAGTCCGTGTAAGCGATGTTGTCCGGTTTGAATCGCATGATGAATGTGATCGATTTTTCGTTTCGCTCTACTCACCAAACATCACCATTATTTTAGTTTTTTTAATTGATCTCCAATCATGTCGCCTAACTGAAAACCTTTTGATTCTTCTTGAATATTGTAGTCACCATAATCCACCGGCCCTTCTTCCTCAAGGTCACGAATGCTTAATGAAATTCGACGTTCGCTTTCGCTCACATCTAATACCTTTACTGTAACCTTTTCTCCTTCAGTTAATACTTCATGAGGAGTACCAATATGTTTGTGAGAAATGTGAGAAATGTGTACAAGCCCTTCTACACCAGGTAATACCTCGACAAAAGCTCCAAACGATACTAATCGGCGAACAGTTCCATCGACTACATCACCTTGTTTAAGCTTTGAAGAAATATTGTCCCATGGTCCCTCAAGCGTATCTTTAATTGATAAAGAAATACGTCCGTTTCCTTTATCAACTGATAGTACTTTTACCTTTACGCTATCTCCTTCTTTTACTACATCAGAAGGCTTTTCTACTCGCTCGTGTGAAAGTTGAGAGATGTGAACAAGACCATCAACGCCTCCAACATCAACAAAAGCTCCAAAGTCTGTTAAGCGCTGCACTGTTCCTTCCAGTACTTGACCTTCCGCTAAAGAACTAAGAGCTGTTTGTTTCTTTTGCGCGTTTTCTTCTTCAACAACAGCACGGTGTGATAGGATAATACGATTTTTTTCACGATCGAGTTCTACGACTTTAACCGTTAACGTTTGGTCTTGATAGCTAGCAAAGTCATCAACAAAATGCGCTTCAACTAAAGATGCAGGGATAAATCCTCGCACACCAATGTCTGCTACTAATCCACCTTTAACAACTTCCTTTACAACAGCTTCAAACACTTCGCCTGTGCTTAGTTTTTCTTCTAAATCATCCCAAGCTTTTTCTGCATCGACTGCTTTCTTAGACAAGACTAATAGCTCTTCTTCAACTTTAATTACCTTTGCTTGAATCTCTGTATCTTCTTTAATTACATCACTTGCTTTTTCAATATGTAAACTTGATAATTCACTGATTGGAATAACACCATCTAGCTTGCTGTTGGCAACTTCAACTAGAACTTGCTTATCTTCAACTTTCGTTACAGTTCCAGTTACAGTTTCGCCAACTTCTAATGCTTTTACTTCTACTTGATTCATATCTTCTACCATCGTCTTTTCCTCCTTCAATATCTAGCAGCAATATATTTTCAGATAAAAAGCAGCGAAGCTCTTATCACTATATATCCTTGTATCTATTTTTGTATAGAAAAAACTCTCTTTGTTACTAACTTCTAATAAATAGAATCTTTTGTCAAGCGAAAAGCTTATTAACTATTGGTATTTTTCAATCAATTTAGCAATTTCACTCATAATTGCTTCCGTCACTTCATCAGCAGATGCACGGCGTTCTCTAAACTCTGACATATCTAATGGCTTTCCATACACTACTTTCACTTTAGAAAATGCTTTATATGGACCAATAATTGCACACGGTACAACATCAGCTGTAGAACGCAGTGCAAAAAAACCTACTCCCGCTAACCCTTTTTTTAGTTTACCGTCTTTACTTCTTGTTCCTTCAGGGAAAAGGCCAAGCACTTTTCCTTCTTTTAGAATTCCTAATCCTTTTCGCAGAGCTTCACGATCTCCCACGCCGCGCTTTACTGGAAATGTTTCTAATTTAGGTAAAATGGTTTTTAAGACGGGTGCATCAAACAACTCTGCTTTGGCCATGAACGAAATCGGACGAGGGCATGTAATCCCTACGGTAGGGGGATCAAGGTTATCAATATGATTTGAGCACAGCAATACCCCACCTTCTGATGGGATATTCTCTGTACCAATTACTTCATAACGATAAACAGGTTTTAATATACCGCGTACTACTGAACGTGCAAATGTATAAAAGCTCACAGCATTCCAACCCTTTCATGTATAATAGAAAGTATTTTTTCAACGACACCTTCAATTGACAATGCTGTTGTATCAATTTCAATTGCATCATCTGCTTTTTTCAAAGGCGCGACTTCACGCTCTGAATCAATTTTATCTCGACGAGCAATGTCAATTTTATGCTGTTCTAGATTAGATGGGAAACCTTTTCTCACGTTCTCTTCATGACGACGCTGAGCTCGCTCTTCCACTGATGCAAGTAAAAAGATTTTCACTTCTGCATGAGGAAGGACGTGCGTACCAATGTCACGCCCATCCATTACAACGCCTCCATTTTGAGCTAACTTCTGCTGTCGAACGACCATTTCTTCACGCACTGATCGGTGTTTAGCAACGATTGATACTGAATTTGTCACCTCTGCTGAACGGATCTCGTTGGTTACTTCTTTACCATTCACACTAACAATCTGTCCATTTTCAGAAGGTTTAAGTTCAATCTCTGTTTCATTTAATAAACGAAGTAACGCTTCTTCGCTTTCTAATTTAACCCCTTGCTGCTGGGCTTGATACGTAAGGGCACGATACATCGCACCTGTGTCTACATAAATATATGATAAATTTTCTGCTATAATCTTTGCTACTGTACTTTTCCCAGCTGCAGCAGGTCCATCAATAGCAATTGAAATTCGCTTTTCCATAAATCCTCCTTGACGTGCTAACAAGAACATATTTTTCATTAATTTCTTTTTACACGAAAAAAAAGAGCAGGTTGCCCCCTGCTTTTTTAATCATTGTTTCTATTTTATCATATCGCTGCTTTACTGGTCGAACGTTTCAATAATTTTGTTGAAATTATTTTTTGCTACTCCTTCATACTGTATAACCTTTGAAAAATAGGTTGTATGTTCGCTGTAAAATAAAAGAGCCTGAGCAGCAAACAAAAAGAAGAACTGAACAATAACAAACTTCACTAATAAGCTTTCAATCCGCTTCATGTTAATCTCTCATTCCATTATTGTATTTACATACTAGTTTGGAACGAACAGGTTTAATTTATACTTACTTTATAACAATCCCTTTCTTCTTAACTCGAGCTGACGCTTTAACGTATAGCGCATTAGTAGCTGTTTTGCTTTTATATTTGGACTCAAAAACTCTACGGATAGCTGCCCTTGCTGTTCGTTAATTGGCTGTTCAACACGAACAAGCTTACCTTGCAGTTCAAGAGTTACCTCTTCCTCTTCATGCTTTAGTAATAAGCCTACCTTAACTTCTTCATTCACTTTAAAATCACTTCTTTCAGACAGGTTAATACAAACCCCTCCGGCACTTAAGTCTCTCGTAAAGCTCTGCAAGGAGTTTTTCGCTTCACCATATTTCTCCATAACTACCGTTAGCGTTACGGGAACTCGAAAGAAATTTCTTCTCTGTACAGCTTCTAAAGAATCGTCTCCCGGATAGTCTAATTCAATAACAGGTATATCTTTAATTGCTCGATCTTTTACTTCTGTTGAGAATCCATAAACGGCTTTATCTTCCCCTACGAACATGGCGTTTAATTTTGTTCCCTTCATTAGGAAAGCTGTTTTTTTGGTCTTTTCGTTAAATGGATAATCAATTATCAGTTTGTGTTCTGTACAATCAACCACTTTACATCGATAGGTGATTTGATCTTCTTCACTTTCTAAGTTAAGCGGCATTCCAACTTTAATCATATAAAAGCCCCCAATTTCATTAGTATTCCTACTATTAAAAATAGTAAAATACACTTAATTTATAAACATATTTTTAGCCCTATATACTCATTTAACCTCCAATAAATAACATGATTCCTTATATAAAATAAAAAGAGTTTGGGACATAACAAAATGATTGCTTCTAAAAGACGAACACTAGCTGTTCCAATCTTTTTGGTTTGTCTCAACACGTTCGTTCCATTGCGCTACGCTCCATTCCACCCTGTTTCCAACATTGTTTTCACAATCAACAAAAAACCTGAACGATTAAAAGTGAGAAACTCTCAATCGTTCAGGTTTATCATTAGCTGAATTACTTATGTCCCAGCCTCTTTCGATTAAACTTCGTCATAGATTGGTTCAGCGTTTTGTAATTTATCTACTTTTTCTTCAAATCCTGTTTTTGCATTTACAAAGATTCGATACGTATCGTCATTAATTGTACCAAGAAATTCGTAACACAATACTTCTTCCTGTAAGTCGTTTTCAATAATGGCTAAGCGATCTTCCATCACTTTAAGGTTTGGATTTAATTTTGATTTAGCTTCTTCTTTTGTAATCGTTGGTTCAGGAATCTCCCGTGTACGATGTCGTAATAAAAACTCTTTTGCTGAGAAGCCAGCTACCGTTCCATCATCCAACGCCATTTTCATCTTTACAGCATCGGGATAAATACGCACTCCACTTTCAGTTTCTTCAACAAATGTAAAGACACCAAGATTATCGTACTGAGCGCTTTCAGACATTACAAGGCTTTCAAAGCGATGATCTTTTAAAAATTTATTGGCTTTTTCCATTGCTTCGTTTAGGCTAATATTTTGTTTTTTGACGTCTCTGTTTTCTAATACCCAAATCGGATATCCACCTTTTTTCGTAATATCCATATAAATCTCTTTCTTTGTTGAAGGGTCTTTAATTGTTAAGCTGTAAAAAGGATAATTAGCCCCCTTACCACTTTCCGCAATGTGCATTTCTTCTTTTCCTTTTAAATCTAAAAACGATCGTGCTACTTCTTTGGCAACTCTTTCATCTACTTCACGACCTTTAAGCTGGCCAAATGCTTTTTTCTCGTCTTCGTTTGATGTATTTGTAATACCTAAGTCTGATTCAGCATAGGAATCCATGCTCTTTTCGACAGTTTTCAAGCCATCAATAATGGTATTGTCACCCTGCTTTTCTTTTGTTGCTAAAGCTAGCTCTACATCCATCCATCTTAAATTATTGTCAATAACCAAATGCTGAACTGTACGCATTTCGTTCTGAATTTCAGATGACTTCTCATACAGAGCGTTCAATGTCTTATACTCTTTATCTGTAAGCGGTGATTTACCGAGATCTCTAACAGCTACCTCGTATGCAAAATCGCCAATATCGGATAAGAACTCTTCCGTTTTATTAAAAGGTAACAGCGCTAATGGCAATTGTCCTACATTGCTATGCGCTTCTGAAGTTAAACGCCATACTTCTGCAAGCGCTGGCGATAATTGATCTCGAGAACTCATCGCTAATGTCCCGCCGATTTTATCATTTAATAAATCAAGCTCGTACGATAAATCATGAAACGCTCGTTGATACGTATTTTCGGCTTGTAATAAAACAGCATCTTTTTCTTGATGCTCTGTATACCCCCAATATCCGACTCCTACCACACCAACTGCTAAAATTGTAATTAAAATTGTTCGAATCATTATTATCACCTCTCTTAATTACAGAAAATGTGTTTACCGATTTGTTTAATTTGCGGTCGTGACCAAATCCATGCGCTAGTTGCTGTATCTGGATTAAAGTAATACATTGCATTACCAGTTGGATCCCAGCCGTTAATTGCGTCCAATACAGCTTTTTTTGCCGTTTCATCTGGTTCTAGCCAAATTTGTCCGTCTGCTACAGCAGTAAAGGCTCTCGGTTCAAAGATAACGCCTGCTACTGTGTTTGGAAATGTTGGACTGTTAACTCGGTTTAAAATAACAGCTGCTACCGCTACCTGTCCGTTATACGGCTCGCCTCGCGCTTCTCCATATACAGCATTAGCCATTAGCTGTATATCATTTTGTGAAAATCCATTTGGAACATTTAAAGCTGTTGGCTTTTGCGCTTTTTCTTGCTGTTGTTCACTGCCTCCATTAGTAGCAGCTTTGTTAGTTTGATTTTGTTGAGGAGTAGCTTGATTATTATTTTTACCTTCTGATTGCTGCTGTCCTCGTGACTGTTGACCTGTCGGCTGTTGTTCACTGCCTCCATTAGTAGCAGCTTTGTTAGTTTGATTTTGTTGAGGAGTAGCTTGATTATTATTTCTACCTTCTGATTGCTGCTGTCCTCGTGACTGTTGACCTGTCGGCTGTTGTTGCTGACTTTTGGATTGTGATTTTGCATTTTTTTGTACATTGTTCTGACTAGACTTTGCTGAAGAACCTTTTTGTTTATCAATTGGAACTCCACCGTAATGGGTAAATTTATTTCCTTTTTTCAACTCAGTCTTTACATGATACTCATAGTATTTCGTTACGTCTGCTAACTTTTGTTTGGTTTGGGCTCCGGCTAATCCATCAACCTTTTTTATACCAAACTCATACTGGAAATTTCGAAGTGCCCAGTACGTACTCCATCCAAAAACACCGTCAATTTTCCCATTATAAAAGCCGATGTACTGTAAGCGAGACTGCAATTCAATAACGTCTTCCCCTACTGCACCCTGTTGAATGACTTGATTGGTAAATGCTGATGAAGATTGGGGATTAATCATTGTTATTGCTAATAAAGAACATACGCAAGCTGAACAAATATACTTTGTAATTCGTCCCATTAAAAACATTCCATAACCTCCTACATCGTATGTAAGTGATAAGATGATAAGAGTATTTTTTGTAAAGGATGTTTTTTTATACAGGCTAGGAGAAATTTGCTCAAATAAACAAAAAAAAAGTAGCTTTCTTATGAAGAAGCTACGTCTTTTTATTAGGCAATAAACACTTTTTTCGCTTGCTTTACTTTGCGTAATCCCAACCACCATAAATAAATCATAAATGGAATAATAATAAAAATCCAATTATCCATGGTGATAATAATATAATCATAAATACCATGTAATAAAAATGGTGTGCCGATTGAATAGAGCGTCCATTTTATTTTTTCATTTCCTTTTGAAAATTTTGCTTTTCCTAAGTAATAACCCATAATAACTCCAAATAAGGCATGGCTAGAAACCGGTAGAATCGCTCGACCAATTGCTGATTCTAAACCGTTAGCAAACAAGTAAAAAATATTCTCAACAGTAGCAAATCCTAACGAAACAGAAACACCGTATACAATGCCATCATAATGCTCATCAAACTCAATGTGTTGATATACTGTAAAAAATAAAATAAACCATTTAAAAAATTCTTCCAAGAAACTAGTGGAAACGAACGCTTCTACAAAAGGGGAATGAAGTAAATTTTCTTCTTGAAGCACATATTGGATAAACATAATCGGCAACACAAGCATCGCGCCAAAAATGAAAGTTTTTAAGACCATTGAAATGGGTTCAGTTTCATACTCATCTTTTAAATAAAAAAAGCTCAGTAAAGCTAGTCCAGGCGCAATACCTGCAGATAAAATAGCCAACATAAAGCAGCGCCTCTTTTCATCTGTTTTTTTCCATCGTATCATGTTATTGTTAGAAAGAAAATCATTTATCTACTACCTAATTGAAAGTAGCAAAGACTTTTAACAATTTGATAACGAAAGGATGTCATTATGAAAACTCTTTATATCATTCACACTGGTGGAACTATTTCAATGAAAGAAGATGCTCAAACTGGATCAGTAAAACCTGATGATCATAATCCTTTGCAACACTCAACACCTTCCATCGCTAGCTTAGCAAATGTAATTGTTGAAGAAGCGTTTCATTTACCTTCGCCCCATATTACACCAAAAGAAATGCTTACGTTAGCAAAAAAAATTGAGCAAAAGATTGAGACCGATCAAATTGATGGCGTCGTGATTACACATGGTACTGACACGCTTGAAGAAACTGCTTACTTCCTGGACTTAACAACTAAAACAGATATTCCAATTGTATTAACAGGTGCCATGCGCTCTAGCAATGAAATTGGATCAGACGGGCCTTATAATTTTATTTCTGCAGTTCGCGTTGCTTCAAGTGATGCAGCTAAAGGAAAAGGCGTTCTCGTTGTCATGAACGATGAAATTCACACAGCTAAGAATGTGACTAAAACACATACAAGTAATGTAGCTACCTTTCAAAGCCCTCAATACGGACCAATTGGTATTGTGACAAAGCAAGAAATATCTTTTCATCATATGCCAACAGAGCACGAATTTTACCCTGTAGATAACATTGACAAGCAGGTTGTTTTACTGAAGGCTTATGCGGGTATGGATGAACAACTTTTTCAATCACTGGCATCTTTCCATATTGATGGCTTGATTATTGAAGCTCTTGGTCAAGGAAACTTACCTCCACGCACCTTACAGGGTTTACAGCAACTATTGGATAAAAACATTCCAATTGTATTGGTATCTCGTTGCTTTAATGGGATTGCACAAGATGTATATGGATACGAAGGTGGAGGAAAACATTTAAAAGAATTAGGCATGATCTTCTCAAATGGACTAAACGGCCAAAAAGCCCGAATTAAACTGTTAGTTGCTCTTCAAAGCTCTTCAAACCAAGAAGAAATCCAAGAGATCTTTCATAATTAATAAAAAGACAACCATAAAGGCACAATACCTTTATGTTTGTCTACTTGCTAAATATTCAGCAATTTGTCTTCCATGAAAACGCCCATTTTCAATAAAAATTTCATTTGCATTATTTCCTGCTGCAATTACTCCCGCAATAAAAATACCTTGCACATTCGTTTCCATTGTATCAGGGTCAAACAGCGGACGACCTGATTCAAAATCAATCTCAATGCCCATTTTCTCTAAGAATGAATGATCTGGATGGTAACCGGTCATCGCAAAGACAAAATCGTTTGGAATTGTAATTTCTTCTTTTCCATTTGAATACGTTACCGTATGCTCATCAATACGAGTTACAACTGCATCAAAAATCATTTCGATGGTGCCGTTTCGAACCAAGGCTTCAAACTCTGGTAAAATCCAAGGTTTTACGCTCTTTGAATACTCTGATCCTCGGTAAATTACCGTCACGCGAGCGTCCGCCTTTACTAGTTCCAATGCTGCATCCACACTAGAGTTTTTTCCGCCAATGACAACCACATCTTGATTAAAGTATGGATGCCCCTCTTTAAAATAATGATGGACTTTCGGTAGATTTTCACCAGGAACGCTCATATAGTTTGGTGAATCATAATAGCCAGTTGCAACAATAACATGCTCTGCTTCGTATTCACCCTTTGAGGTGGTGACAACAAACTGTCCTTGGTTGTTCTTGTGTACATGTGTTACAAGTTCAAATGAGTGAATTCGTAGATTTTTGCGTTTGACTACTTCACGATAATACGCAAGAGCTTGATTTCGCACAGGTTTTCTGTTTTCTGTAATAAACGGAACACTTCCAATCTCTAACTTCTCACTCGAACTAAAAAACGTTTGATGGGTAGGGTAATTATAAATAGCATTTACAATATTCCCCTTCTCAATTATAAGAGCATTGATGCCGACCGCCTGCAATTCCAAAGCTGCAGAAAGTCCACAGGGTCCCCCTCCGATAATAATTGCTGTTTCTTTTTTCAAACTGCTCACTCCTTTACTTCCAACGAACTTTAGCGTTATACCAAGCTCTTTTCCAACTCCATTCTTTCCTACTAACTAAATTAATTATCTTTACGCACAAAAAAATCTCCTATCTTATGATAGGAGATTTTCTATAAATACGCAAATCTTTCTACTTATTAAATCCAGCCTCTAAAACGTGATGCTTCCGCCATTTTGCGCACGCCTACCATATAAGCAGCCAAGCGCATATCTACCTTACGCGTTGTCGACGTTTCGTAAATAGTATTGAATGATTTAACCATTACTTTTTCTAGCTTTTCTTCTACTTCTTCTTCTGTCCAATAATACCCTTGGTTGTTTTGAACCCATTCAAAGTAAGAAACCGTAACGCCTCCAGCACTAGCTAATACATCAGGCACAAGCAAGATGCCACGCTCAGACAGAATACGGGTTGCTTCTAACGTAGTTGGGCCATTTGCTGCTTCCACAACAATACTTGCTCGAATCTTATCAGCATTTTCTTCTGTAATTTGGTTTTCAATTGCTGCTGGAACAAGAATATCACAATCCAGCTCTAATAATTCTTTGTTACTAATTGTTGTATTAAATAACTTTGTTACCGTACCAAAACTATCTCGTCGATCTAATAGATAGTCAATATCTAAACCGTTCTCGTCATGCAAAGCACCATATGCATCTGAAATACCGATAATTTTAGCACCTGCATCATGCATAAATTTCGCTAAAAAGCTTCCAGCATTTCCAAACCCTTGCACCACGACTCTTGCACCTTTTAAATCAATTCCACGTTTTTTAGCCGCTTCTCTTATACAGATTGTAACCCCTTTAGCTGTTGCTGTTTCACGTCCGTGAGAACCTCCTAATACAAGCGGTTTACCTGTGATAAAACCTGGTGAATTAAATTCATCAATTCGACTATATTCATCCATCATCCAGGCCATAATTTGCGAATTCGTAAATACGTCTGGTGCTGGGATATCTTTTGTTGGACCTACAATTTGACTAATTGCTCTTACATATCCACGACTTAACTTTTCTAATTCTCCAAATGACATATTACGAGGGTCACACACAATTCCGCCTTTCCCCCCGCCATAAGGTAAATCTACAATTCCACATTTCAAGCTCATCCAAATAGAAAGAGCTTTTACTTCTTTTTCGGTTACGTTTGGATGAAAGCGAATTCCACCTTTTGTGGGGCCAACAGCATCGTTATGCTGAGCGCGATAACCTGTAAAGATTTTAACCGAACCATCATCCATTTTGACAGGAATTTTCACTGTCATCATGCGAAGCGGTTCTTTTAACAATTCATATACTTCCTCAGGATAGCCCAATTTCTCCAACGCCTTATGTATGACCGTTTGAGTGGATTTTAACACATCATTTTTCTGTTCTTGTCGATTGCTTTTGCTCTCTTGCATTTTGTCGGCTACCATCTGTAAACCTCCTAAAGTGGATCAAAAAATTAGTAATTCATTAATTTGGTGCATCTTTCATGACATAGTATACACCCTTACTTTTGCTATGCAAAGGGAAATATGAAAGTTTTATGATATTTTGTAGGACAAAACGAAAACGCTTCCAATTAATTGTGTAATCCTCATAATTTTTAGCATTTCTTATAGAATTGCGTGGGATGAATCCCAAAAAAACTCCCTTTATTGCCGTAGGTTTACGTAACACCCACAGCAACAAAAGGAGCTGTTACATTTGAATGTACCTTAGCTCTAAGTTTATGAAAAAGTATCTGCAATGTACGAAAGAGCTTGATTATGAATTAACTGCTTTCCATACTCCTGTACCCGATGTTTCGTAATTGTAGAGGGACTTCCATATTCCGCTAACAACGCTATAATATTCTCGATCTCTTTCATCGTCAGTTTTTCTTCTCCTACTAATACATAAAACCGATTTTCAAACGAATAGAGAATAGTTTCAATATCATAATATTGATTAATTCGTTTTGCCAATTGAATAACGTCTTCAAACGTTTGAAATTCAAAGAATAAATCGTGACTTTCATCCAACATCACTTGCATCTCGATAAATTCTTCGTACATATCTTCATGTTCATCAATAATTTCCATTTCATCTTGACTATCTTGTTTCGTCACAAACACGACCATCCCCTGAGCTTGAAGGGAAAAAATCTCTACTGAAAGCGAGCTTGTCGGTTCAAAATTTAATTCTTTGGACGCCTGCTCAATCATCTCACGAAACAGCTGTTTAACCTTAAATGTATCAGTCCACAAATCTTCTTTTGTGAGCCCTCGCTCTTTTAAATCATCGTACGTGACAAAGACTTTTAACTTATTATAATTTAAACGCTCAAGTCTCATTTGCGTCCCTCCCCGCTTGCACTCATAACCACATGGTTTGATAATGCAGTATATGTACCTTCTAGAAAACGGTTCGTGATGTTTACTTACGAGTTTACAGGTTTACACAGTTAAAAACAAGCCTATTGATTATGATGTTCGGCTAATTTTTCAGTTAACCATTCATTCCATTCGTTTTTTGAATTACCTAATAAAAACGAAGAAACTCTTTCCTTATCCTTCCCGTCTAACATTTCAAAAACAAAGCCACCAAGACCAATTTTTAAATGTGGAAACTCTCCTTGCACATCACATGCCAAATCAACGGTTTTCTTAGCATTCTCCATCATTGTACAGGACATAAAGAAGAAGGTTGGATTCACTTCTTTTAAAATGAGATAAATATCTCTTTCTTCAATGCTGCTCCCTAAGTAAATAACTTCAAACCCTTTTCTTCTCAAGAACAATGTAAAAACAAGCAGCCCTACTTCATCCGTTTCATTTGGACCGCACACCGCGATGGCTTTTGGTAATAAACCACTTGAAGGAAGAGAATAAAATAACATGCTGATTCTTGTTTTCAGTAACTGCGTAGCATAGTGTTCATGGGCACTTGTAATCTTACCTTTTTCCCACATATCTCCTACTGTAACTAATAAAGAACCTAGTATATCAATTACTACTTGCTCCACGGAATATAAGCTAAAAGCATGATTGATTAGTTCTTGTGCTTTACTTTCTTCAAAAGATAATAAATGATGTAAAATTTGATCTTTTAAACGTTGAGGTGTTTCCACTTCACTTTGGTCAGCAGTTTGGTGAATGTTTGCGCTCTCTGTTTCTAACAATGAGACAGCTTGACTAATAGTAAAGCCGTTGCTCACTTTATCTGTTAACCACTTTAATTTTTTAAAATCTGCCTCTGTATACAAACGATGACCCGACTCGTTTCGCACAGGGTTAAATATTTTATAACGACGCTCCCATGCACGCAACGTTCCGGGTTGGATTCCGACCATGTTTGAGATGGCTTTAATATTATACTTTCCTTCTTGTGAAGCCATATGTAACCTCCAACGACTCTTCGTGAACTATAACGTATTACTTGCATTATAGGATAAGTTACACGTTGTGTAAAATCTGTATATGCTATGTTCAAAAGACGCTTAAAGTTAGTTTGCTCTAGTAATTGTTAGAACATGCGCCTTGGCTTTGGCTTCCAAACGAAGAGGTAAAGAAGTAGTTCCATACCCATTGCTCACAAAGTAAACTATATCTTTATGCGTTTTAAGTCCACCTAATTCATAAGGGCCCAACCCAAGCAAACGGATTTGTCCACCATGAGTGTGACCGCTAAGCATTAAGTCAACACGCTGTTTTTCCACTTCAAAGACTGCATCTGGATTATGGCTAAGCAACAGTGTGAAATGTTGTTGATTTACACCGTTATAAGCTTGATTAATGTTTAAGTGCCCTTCTGACAAGTCATCAACTCCCACAATATTGTAAGAAACCCCTTCCTTCTCGATACAAATTGCTTCGTTTTTTAAAGCTACTACCTCATGCTTTTTGAAAAGAGTAGCTAGACTCTGTTGATTAATTTCATAGTCGTTATTTCCCCATACAAAGTAAATAGAACCTAGCTGTCTTAACTGCTTGATATTCGCTTCAATCTGTTGTGGCGAGACACCTTTTTCCGCTAGGTCTCCTCCAATAACAACAAAATCAATATGTCCCTTTACTTGTTCAATTAAGGATTTTGTAACCGTACGTTTATGTATATCTGAAATAAAGAAAATACGCAGTGACTGCCATTCCTTTGGAACACCCTTCACTTCAATATGTTCTTGTTCGACAACTGTACGCTGTGCCTCTTTGGCCATGTAAGTAAGTAAAACAATAGCAGCCACTACTAACACACCGATAATTCCTACAATCATAATCATGCTCACTCCTTTTTTATTTACTTTGTGAAGCAGCACCTATACCGTAAATGAATGAGACCAACATAACTGGTAATAGTACATAATATTCAAATGAAATAAACGCTACGCACCCCACTAAAGAAAGCAATGCTACAAGAAATTCCACTCTGTGCAACCTTGTTCCTTGTATCCAGCGGTACACATTTTCAATTAACACCTGCACCCAAATAGCTTGACAAGTACAGCTAATTAAAAAGAGCAAAACCGTTGCAAACAGACTCGCTGGATTTTCCAGAAAAAATACAATGGTATCTAGCGAAGCTCCTTCTCGTTCAAATACAGAGGTTGTAATGAAATAATAACTACATACCCACCCTATTACAAATAATAACCACTTTCTCATAATACAAGCCTCCCCTCACTACAACTTGTATGTGAGAAGAGGCTATTGCATGTATTGAATGCTTATTTATTTTCATGATACAAATTAATATCGTAGGTTTGTTTCATTGCCGCATACAAATCTTTTCGACTTTCCCACTGTGCTGGAGTTGACCAAATGTCCTTGCTTTTTTGAATAATTTCACACCGCAAATCATTAAATTCTTTTTCCACCTTATCGCATTGCTTTTGCATTTGTATCATCCTAAAATAGGTAGAAAAAATGATGATAAGCAAGAGAAGATGCTTACTATCACCGAGAAAAAATTGAATAAAGTCACTAAAAGCTATCAGGTTTAAGCGCGAAGTAAATACAAATAAATAACTTATCCCAAACAGCAAGCATACAAAAAATACCCACTTCCATTTATTCATTGATTTTTGAGTAGCCGATAACTTTTCTTTTTTATTTATAACGCTTTCTAATATATATTGAGTAGGTTCATCAACATGATAGCGAGACAGCTCTTTCACTTTCTTCAACTCCCCTTTATAAGGCTAGTACAACAGTATGAAGAAAGGTGAATGTTTATGTTTAAAATTTCAACAATGGTCTTTCTAGTGAACGTCTTGTTTGAGCAATCTCGCTAGTTCGGCTTGCCATCCTAAAAATGTAGATTCTGTACGCTCATGTTCGGATTGCTTAAATTCATCTAAATCAATGCTGCAAAGATCACAACAATTGTGCCTCTCTGAAATGCCCTCTTCTTCAAAATATCTCATTAAGGCTTTTCTTCTACATTCTTTTGTATGGATAAACCCTTTCATTGCATGGTATTTTTTCTGCTTAACGTTTAGGCGTTTATTTACAATCTCCACCAGTTCTCCATATAGAGATTCCGTAACCTGTTCTGGATAAATTATTCCATCATGAATCGCACCAATGTTTTCTAAATAGTGGCGAATAAAACGCCAATGCGTCTCATAAACACCAATTGTAAATAAAAAGTGGGCTTCAACGTCTCGAACTCCAACTGGACTGGAGCTTGAACGAATTTGTGACAAACAATATAAAAGCGTATCTGGAGAAGGAAGCTCTAAGTCTAACAAAGCCTGTGCAGACCCATCATCTTCTTCACTATATAATAAAATTGCTAAGCTCGGTAAGCCATCACGGCCTCCTCTTCCAATTTCCTGAACATAGGATTCAAGCTGCGTAGGCGTTTGAAAATGCAGGACAAAACGAACGTTCGATTTGTTAACTCCCATTCCAAAAGCACTTGTACAGCAGATGAAGTCGAGCTGATTTTCAAGAAATTGTCGCTGAATGAGCATGCGATCGTTAGCTTCCATTCCTCCATGGTAATATTG
Source organism: Bacillus sp. VT 712 (assembly GCF_001614195.1). Lineage (NCBI taxonomy): Bacteria > Bacillati > Bacillota > Bacilli > Caryophanales > Bacillaceae > Bacillus > Bacillus sp. VT 712. The sequence continues at coordinate 84,419 of NZ_LWBK01000007.1, forward strand.
GACTTTTTCGACACCATTTTCTTTTAAGTAGTGCGTTAACGACTCCGTTAACGCTCGGCTAGAGCAATAAATAATACCTGGTTTTTGAATTTTCGTTACGTATTCCAGTAGCTTTTTCTTTTTTTCTTCAAGACCATGCACATGCTCTACGCTGATAGCAATATTTGAACGATTCATTGAATATAAATGCTCGTTGACTTGATCAAGGTGTAGATAAGTTTTAATATCACTGAGCACTTCACTCGTTGCTGTACCTGTTAGCGCTAAGCAAGTCGGTTTCCCTAGGTTTTCCCATACCATGCCTAAGTTTAAATAATCTAACCGAAAGTCATGGCCCCATTGCGAAATACAGTGTGCTTCATCTACAACGAACATACCAATATTTGCTTGTTTGAGAGCCTGAACTACATACGGATTCTGTAAGATTTCAGGAGAAGCATAAATGAAACGATAGCTATTTAAGGAACGAAGCGCCTGCCGCTTTTCATCTTCACGTAAAAAACTGTTAAGAGCAATAACTCGTTTTTCTCCCTTGGCTTTGAGCTGCTGAACCTGATCTTCCATTAAGGAAAGCAACGGGGACACGATAAGGATTGGCCGCTTTAAAAAATAGCCAGGGAGCTGGTAACAAAGTGACTTTCCTGTTCCCGTAGGCAAGACGGCCAAAACATGATTGTTATTTAATAAGTCCGTTATAATTTCTTTTTGACCGTTCCGAAAAGTAGAAAAGCCGAATTCCTTTTGAAGTACCTGTTCTAACTCCATCGTCTTACTCCTTTCTTAATTCGTTACGCACTTAGCCAATACAAGACGAATTTGAAAATAAGTAAGGTGATCACTAACCCTTTTTTTGATTTCTTTTAGCTGATTGGTATTTAACGCTTCAAAAGCATTCATAATTTCCTTTTGATCCTCCACTTTTACATAATCATCAATAGTAAAATTAGGAAGAAACAGCGCCAATTCAGCAATATGATCTTCAATGGTGCTCTCTTTTAACCGTCTAATTCGAGCTACTTCTTTTAATGATTTTCCTTTTTGTAACCACTCGTACGTTTTAACTGTTGAAGCCGTTAGTGGCACAGTCATATGTACGTCCTGTATAAATTGTTGAAGAACTGGAAATTCACTTCGACATTCGCTAATTTGCTCAATGATTTGATGAACGACGCTGATCATTAATAAATGAACGTAGTGTTCGTTCATCTTATAATATTCAGCAAGCTGACTTTTGGTTAAACCAATTCGCTTATATCCACTCAGATGTTGAACAAACACATCAGCGTTTTGAGAAGAACATTTCGTTAAAATACATTTTAATTCATTAAACAAGCGTTTGGCCAACTCTTCTCTTGAATACGACTGAGAAAATAAATAAGCTTTCACCCATTGAATGATCTCAGGATCTTGGGTGATTGGCAAAAATCCCTTTTGAAAATACTGTAGATTAGAGATTGTTTGAATGAACAAGGTCAGCCTCGATAAAAATAATTGTGTGCTACTCGCAAATTGCCAACCGCTAAGCTTAGCTGGCAGAGGCCATTCACGTAATTGTTGGTGAAGTGCCTCTTCACCCTTGCTTGTTAGCATATATTTTTGATGGTCCACTTCTTTAATGAATTGATGAGAAGTAAGCTCTTTTACGTATAGAGAAAATGTTTCTTTTTTCAAGTAACTAAATGATTGAAATAAAAAAGACAAGCCAAAGATTTTACCGTCTTGAATTGTTTGCGCTGATTTTTTCCCAGTTACTATATGATAAATCCCGTAAACTGTTCGTTCACCTTTTAGTTGTTGCATACTATATAGCATAACGGTTTGAATATAGTTCACAATCGTCAACTTCCTTTCTCTTTTCATTTTACCAAAACTTTAACAGAAAGCACCTTTTTGTCATTGCACGAATTGAGATGAACGAAAAAAGTGGCACTATAAGTCATGACAAACCCTTGTCTGATAAGCATTATCAATGACTTTTCTATTGAAAAGTTTTAAAAATCGTCTTACAATGGGTAAAGAGAAATTTCACGCTTATGTTGAAAAGAGATTATATAACACGAAATTTTCGAACACTTTACAGGAGGTCTTGTTATGCCAAAATATACAATTGTTGACAAAGATACATGTATTGCATGTGGAGCATGTGGAGCAGCAGCGCCAGATATTTACGATTACGATGATGAAGGAATTGCGTTCGTAACATTAGATGATAACCAAGGGATTGTGGAAGTTCCTGAAGAATTAGAAGATGATATGATGGATGCATTTGAAGGTTGCCCAACAGATTCAATCCGCGTAGCAGATGAGAAGTTTGACGGCGACTCTAACAAATTTGAATAAAAAACAATAAAAGACCTGTACATCCACGTACAGGTCTTTTTTCTATTTAAACAGCGACTCGCTTTGTAATCCAATATTTCATTTTATTAAATAAAACAACGAAAATTAAGCCAGTAATAATTCCTTTAATCATGTTAAATGGCAGAATGCCCGTTACGACTAGCTGACGTGTTTCCTCACTTGACAGCGCCGGTGACTGTAAGAAAAGCGTATATGCAGGTAAGAACACATAGTAATTTAAAAACGCCATTCCAACTGACATCACTACTGTTCCAACTACTAAACCTGTTGTAATACCTTTTGTATTTTTAAATTTATGAAACATAAGAGAAACCGGTAAGATAAACAATAGCCCTGCTACAAAATTTGCTAATTGGCCTACAGGGACGCCTGTTGCACTTCCTTGAATGAGATAATGCAGCAAATTTTTAATTCCTTCGACAATAAGACCTGCTACAGGACCAAAGATTAATGCAGCAAGCAGCGCCGGTACCTCACTAAAATCAATTTTTAAAAACGGTGGTATACCTGGTATTGGGAAGTTAAGCATCATTAATACATAAGACAAACCGCTTAGCATCCCTAGAATAACAAGCTTTTGTGTTTTCTTGCTATGTTCCATTTTCCTCTCTCCTTCTTGCGATCCATTCTTCCAAGAAGAAAGGTTCATTGCACATGCACTCCATAAAAAAACCTCAACAAATTTGTTGAGGGAAAATGCAGGCACATTCAATAAACGTTCAACACATTTGTTTTTGAACGTTTGAACCTCCACCTTCTCCCATCCAGACTTTACTGTCGGCTTTGGAATCACACCAAATCCTGCTCCACATTTAAAGAGCTCGCGGGCTTAAAACAATTTGTTTATCACCGCCGGTCGGGAATTACACCCTGCCCCGAAGATAGATCAATATTTAATGATGTTCACATTATATGATACCTTGAATTAAAAGTAAATCATTTGATACAAAAAATACTGCAATTCCGATTTCTTTTAGTCATTATTTTTTCATGATGAAAAAACAGCGCAATAACGAAAGATTGTCAGGTATTCTTTCACCGTACTTTCTTACATATAAAACTCCAAAAAGTACGTATTAAAAATATTTTCACAAAAATAAACCCGCTAAAATACCAAGTTTTTCACTAAAAATCCGAATATTAAGTAACAAATTAAAAATGAAAACGTTACCAATTGTGAACTTTTCTACAATCCAATTGACAGAATTTTTTTAACGTGATAAATTATCAGATATTTGAGTTGTGAAAGGGAGATGTTAATACATGTATGAAGTGTTAGTAGCTGATTCAATTAGCAATGAAGGTCTTGCTCCATTATTAGAAGCATCAAATGTTAATTTAACAAGAAAAAAAGTAACGGAAGTTGAAGATTTATTGCATACATACGATGCACTGCTTGTTCGAAGCGCAACGACTGTGACAGAAGACTTGTTAGACAAAATGAAGAATTTAAAGATTGTTGCTCGTGCAGGTGTAGGTGTCGATAACATTGATATTGAAGCATCAACTAAACGAGGCGTTGTTGTCATTAATGCCCCAAATGGAAACACTATTTCTACAGCTGAGCATACTTTTGCCATGATGGCTAGCTTAGTTCGCCATATCCCTCAAGGGAACATTTCCGTTAAGTCTCGCGAATGGAACCGATCAGCTTTTGTTGGTACGGAACTCAATCGCAAGCATTTGGGAATTGTTGGTTTTGGTCGTATCGGCTCTGAACTTGCAAAACGTGCGAAAGCCTTTAACATGACGGTACATGTATATGATCCATTTTTAACAACATCTCGTGCAGAAAAACTAGGAGTTGACCTCTTATCGTTAGATGATTTATTAGCAGTAGCTGATATTATTACTGTTCATACGCCATTAACGAAAGATACAAAAGGTTTATTGAATCGCGAGACGTTAGCCAAAACAAAGAAAGGCGTTTACTTACTAAATTGTGCACGAGGCGGTATTATTGATGAAGAAGCACTTGCATACTATTTAGAGATTGGTCACGTTCAAGGCGCTGCAATTGACGTATTTGAAGTAGAACCACCTACTGATAATCCACTTTTAAACTTTGACCAAGTTATTACAACACCACATTTAGGTGCTTCAACAAAAGAAGCGCAGTTAAATGTAGCAGAAGATGTTGCCTATGACGTGCTACGCTTCTTAGAAGGCAACCCAGTAAGTTCGTCAATTAACTTACCGACGCTTTCAAAAGACGTATTTGAAAAAATCCAGCCGTTTACTAGCTTAACGAAACAGCTTGGTGCCGTTCTATCACAATGCATGAAAGAACCTGTTCAAGATATTTCTGTTACGTACGCAGGAACAGTAGCAGACTTAGAAACAACCTATATTACACGAAGCTTGTTATCTGGATTTTTAACTCATCGTATTGACCGTTCAGTCAACGAAGTAAACGCGTCAATGATTGCCAAAGAAAGAGGCATTACGTTTGGTGAGAAGATTTCTGATAACACTCAAGGCTATGCTAACATTATTGAAGTTGTTGTAAAAGGAGAGTCTCGCACATTCTCTATTACTGGTACGTATATTAAAGATTATGGTCCTCGCGTTATTAACATTGATTCATTCGACATTGATTTTTATCCAGAAGGACATTTATTATATATCCGACACACAGACCAACCAGGTGTTATTGGAAATGTTGGTAAAGCGCTTGGTGACTTAGATATCAACATTGCAACAATGCAGGTAGGACGTAAACAAAAAGGCGGAGAAGCCATTATGATGCTTACGTTCGACCGTCTTATTGAAGAAGCAACGATTGAATCATTAAAGCAAGCAAGTGAAATTGTTACAATTCAACGTATTGAACTATAAAATAAAAACAAGAAAGGTCTAGGCCTTTCTTGTTTTTATTTTGTTATCTTTAGATGTTGACCTGGATAAATATCGCTGGTCGTCATATGATTCCTTCCTTTTAAATCGTCTACATTCATTTCATATTTTTGTGCGATTTTAGATAACGTGTCTCCTCTTTTTACAACGTACCCTTCATTCAACTGTCTAAATACAGCAGTCTCTAAATCTTCCCTTACGTAGGCTGATAATTTCCCTTGATCAAGCTTTGCAATCGGGTTAATAGCATTCGTTTTATTAATATTCCATGTTCCCTTATGAACCTCAAAATGCAAATGAGCACCCGATGATCGCCCTGTGTTACCTACTTGTCCAATTGCCTGACGAATAGAAACTCTTTCACCTTCTGTAACATCTCGACTATTCAAGTGTGCATACACCGTTTCATATCCGTTATCTTGCTTAATAAACACAACTTGTCCATATGTATCAGAGTAATAAGACTTTGTAACTCTTCCACTATATACTGCATACACCTGTGTCCCCACAGGCGCTGCAATATCAATACCAAAATGCTTTGCGTTACGAGAGCCAAACACATCTGTAAGCGTTCCTTCTTCAGTCGGCCAGTTCCACTGTGTAGAAGCTTCTGCTTTAGCCATTGTTCCTCCAACAAACAATAGCCCTATACACATCCCCATAATGACTACTACTAATATTCGCCTTACAATATCAAGCATACATGTCCTCCTATGTACTAAGCGTTTCTTGACACATAAATATACTATATGCAGTTTCGAAAATTCTAGACATTTCCAGTAAAAAAGGTTAGAAAATATTTTACTATTTTCTAACCTTTTACTCTTTGGTCTTTAAAACACAAGTAGCATTTATCTTATTAGTAGTGTTTAGGTAGCTTAATAAAAAATGTTGTTCCCTGATTTAAAATGCTGTTTACCACAATGACTCCACGATGTGCTTCTACGATATTTTTTGCAATCGCAAGCCCGAGTCCCGTACCTGATTTCCCTCTTGTTCTTGCCTTATCTGCTTTATAAAATCGCTCAAAAACAAATGGTAAATCTTCTTCTGGTATTCCTACACCTGTATCTTCAACTGAAAGATGAACTTCCGTTTGGTTACTGTTAATACCAAGGGTCACTTTTCCACCTTTAGGGGTATGACGAATCGCATTGTCAACCAAGTTGGTCAATACCTGTTCTATCCGATCTGCATCGATGGTTGCCGGGAGCTGTGTTTGTGAATTGGTTTGGAGTTCCAGCATAACATCCTGCTCTTTGGCAATTCCTTGGAATTTACGAACTACTCGCTCAGCAAGTTCAACCATCTCAATTTCAGCTACGTGAAGCTGAACATGTCCTGCTTCCATTCGAGCTAAATCTAATAGTTCGTTAACAAGTCGCCCCATCCTTAAGGATTCATCGTAAATAACTTGGGTAATTTCTTTTTTCTCTTCTTCCGTGCTAGCAATGTCATCGATAATCGCTTCACTATAACCTTGCAGCATCGAAATAGGTGTGCGTAACTCATGTGAAACATTGGCGATAAAATCTTTTCGGAGCTTATCTAATTTACGCTCTTCTGACATATCACGTAAAACCGCAACGGCTCCGCGAATCTTCGTTTGGTTATAGAGTGGTGACATAAGGATAACCCACGTCTGTCCTTGTATCGTTAGCTCTGCGCTCTGTTCTTTTTCACTTTTAACAACGCTCTCGAACAAACGAACCACTTTTAAAGGAAGCTCTGGAATGGACTGGTTATTCATATTTTGCTCATAGTAACATGCTTGTAAAAACTGATCGGCAGGTGGGTTGGTAATTAAAATCGAACCATTTTGACTAAATGTAATAACCCCATCCGCCATACTACTTAATATACTTGAAAGCTGCTCTTTTTCTTGATTTAAAGCATTAAGGTTGAATTTCAACTGCCTTCCCATCTGATTGAAGGCAATTGCTAGTTCGCCAATTTCATCGTGTGTTAAAATTGGCACTTTCGTCTCAAAATTTCCTTTCGTAACCTCAAAAGCTGCCTGCTTCATTTTTCGAAGCGGAGCGGTAATTCGAGTTGATAAGAAAAAAGCAAAAATTGTAGTTAGTACGATGGCAATACCCGCAGCCAAGATAATGAACTTTGTTGTATAGCGTGCAGGCTCTTCAATTTCAGCTAGTGATTGGTATAAATAAACCCCGCCATTCCCTTGACCATCTACAGATAACGGAACGCCTACAATAAACATAAGGGGACTTTCTGAAGTACCTCTATTTTCAGTCATGTACATTTCTTCGTGTACAACTTCACCATGCGTGGTCACTCTTTGAAGATTTTCATCTTCAGAAATGAGCGATATGACAGTGTCACGACTCTCTTCTTCCGGGTGAGTGGAGTTCCAATACTTCTTATCTCCCTGTACAATTAAGATACTGGCTTGGTCAGCTAATTCGCGTGCAATTGAAAGCCCGAGCTCCTGGTCTTTGGTTTCCTTTACGATAGTAGAAATTTTAGCTGCTGTTTTAGTTAGTCGTTTTTCTGCGGCATCTACATGATAATTTTCAAAGAACTGCAGCAATAAAACCGTTAAAATAAATAAAACAAACGTAACCAGTAATAGGATAGTGAACCAGAGTTTACCAACAACACTCCGCCAAAACATCAGCTGTTTCCAACCTCAAATTTATACCCTACACCCCAAACGGTTACAATCATTTTAGCAGCGTCTGGAGAGACGCGATTTAATTTTTCTCGCAAACGTTTGACATGAGTATCTACCGTCCTTAAATCTCCAAAGAAATCATAGTGCCAAACTTCTCTCAGAAGCTGCTCACGGTCGTACACTTTATCCGGTGTTTTTGCTAAGAAGCACAGCAATTCGTACTCTTTTGGCGTTAGGTTGACTTCTTTATCATCAGCAGTCACACGATGTGCATCATTATCGATTGTTAAATGGTCAAACACAATCATATTTTTAACCGAAGGTGTTGGCTCCATAACAGGTGTAGACGAAGATCGTCGTAACAAGGCCTTGACGCGCAGTACAACTTCTCTAGGACTGAATGGCTTAACAATATAGTCATCCGTTCCAACTTCAAAACCTTGAACACGGTTTACTTCTTCACCCTTCGCTGTTAGCATAATAATCGGTGTTGTTTTTTTCTCACGAATTTGTTTACACACTTCAATTCCATCAATTCCAGGCATCATTAAATCTAAGATAATAAGATCATAATTTATATGTAACGCTTTCTCAATAGCCTCATGGCCATCAGCAGCTTCTTCAATCGTATATCCTTCTTTTTCTAAATACATCTTTAACAAACGACGAATACGATCTTCATCGTCCACAAGTAATAATCTTTGTTCAGTTTGCATGTTCTCAACCTCCTATGTTTAGTTTACAAAAAAAACGGGTGAACCGCTACCAATGTCTAATCAACATTGTGACAATCTATGTAACAAATGAACGGGACTTAAAAGGTGTCTCTATTATTTATACTTTTTTATATCATTTTTCATTTATGCCTAATTTCCACATCTGATTGGATTCATTATGACAAAAAAAACTCGCTGTCGCAATGACAGCGAGTTTTTTCTTACGCATATGAGTGTAGGCCTGCAATGACCAAGTTAACCGCAACGAGATTAAACATAATAATAGCAAAGCCACCAACTGCTAGCCATGCTGAACGTTCACCTTGCCAGCCTTTGGCTAAGCGCAGATGTAAAAAGGCTGCGTAAAATAGCCACGTAATTAAAGCCCACACTTCTTTTGGGTCCCACCCCCAGAAGCGTGTCCACGCAATTTGCGCCCATATCATGGCGAAAATTAAAGCACCTAAAGTAAAAACAGGAAACCCAATAGCAACTGAGCGATAGCCTACTTCATCTAATAGTTCACTGTTTACTTGCTTGACTAACGGCTTTAAAGCAGCGCCGATTCGTTTGCGAAGAACAAGACGAAGTAACCAATATAGGACAAAACCACTCATGAGTGACCATAAAACCGTATTTAACTTTTGTGCATTAATAATTGCAGGTACTGAAACCGCTGGCTCTAAACGATCAGTCGTTACTAACTCTCCGTCATGTGGACCAACTAGAGCCGGGAGATGATACACCATTTCAGCCTGCTTTTCATTTTTATCGACCCATGTAAACGTAGCATCATAGTTTGATAAACTAAAAGCTGTTGTCATGATAATAAATCCAACCGTACTCAGTAAAGAATATAAGATAAACTCTAGCCAAAATGTTTTTTTGGTTGCTTTCGTTTGATCAATACATTTAATAAGATAAATCAGTCCCGCTACAAAGCTGATAGCTAAAATTGCTTCGCCGGCAGCAGCCGTTGTAACGTGAATATGTAACCAGTTTGTTTGAAGCGCTGGTATTAAAGGTGAAATTTCCGTTGGAAACATACTTGCATACGCAATGATTAACAGCGCAATAGGAAGAGCAAATACGCCTAGAATACTTAATTTATAGATAAAGTAAATAATAATAAATGCCCCGACAATCATCATGCCAAAGAAGGTTGTAAATTCAAATAGATTACTAACCGGCGCATGGCCTGAAGCAATCCATCTCGTAATAAAATATCCAACTTGTGCAATGAATCCAACAATCGTTACGCTAATTCCAAATATCGGCCACTTGTTTGCCTTATGCTTTGAATTTTTTTCTCTAATGGCTCCACCAAAGAAAAAAGTAGCGACTAAATAAGCAATGAAAGCTACATAAAGCAAGTTACTACTAACGCTAGCAAAATCCATTCTGTCTCCTCCTACCCCTTGTCTTTATCTACTTGATCATGCAACGGCATAATCTTAGTTTGTTGAACTGCTTGATTTAACTCATTTTTCAAACCATACCAGTTTTTATTTGTGTGAGCGGCTAACCACAGCTCATCTCCAATTCTTTGAATCCACAAACGTCGATGATTCCAATACATTCCTTGAATGACACCGATCATAAAGATCGCACCTCCTAGGCCTAAAATCCAAAGCGTATAATCCTTTCTGACTGTTAACCCTGTTACATTTTTTGTATCTACGCCTGCAAAGGACATCTTATAATCATTTTCACCAAGTGGCTCTAGGTTCTGTTGAATAGCGACAAGTGCTATCTCACCTTTTGGATGCTCAGGTGAAAACATTTTAAACACAAAGGCTGGGTTGTTCGGTACCCGTGTTTTGGTATCTGGGTTTCCATCATCATTCAAATAAAAGTCTGGGAAATAGCTAATTAAATCTACTTTATAGCCATCCTTGAGCGTATATGTTTCCTCAGGATTATATAAATCAACTGTTAATTGGCCAATATTTTCTTCCGTTTCTTTGTTTGTTAAATGAAACGACATGGCGTTGAATTCATTAAGCTTATAATCCACCTGGTAAATGGCATAGCCTTCATGCTTTAAAGGTTCATTTACGCGAATGCTCTTATCCTTTAATTCTTTTAATTCTGGCGTTTGCCCAGGAATACTGTCCCCTTCACGCTCGTATAGAGTCACATCGGCTTGATAGTTCTTTACAATGGCTTGATTGCCCACGCGGTCAATTGCTTGTTGAAAAACTTCTTTTTCCGTCTCTTTATCATACGTTTCGACTTTAAACGCATTGTTTTTCAAATAGTATTCCCCATCAGTACCGGGCACTACCTTTGTTTCACCTTCTCGTACCCACAGTACTTCATCAACGTACATGCCAGGTACAAACCGAAGCATAGCACCGATTAAGAAAATAATAAGACCAAGGTGATTGACGTAAGGTCCCCATCTCGAAAACCTTCCTTTTTCAGCCAATATGTTTCCGCTTTCTTCTCGAATTGTATAACGATGCTTTTTCAACTGCTCTTTCATAGCTTCATAGTCTTCATCTGCCCATGACTTCGTGACGCTAAATAAACGCTGCTTTTTCAAGAAATTGGCGTGTTTTTTTACTCTTTGATACTTTAGTGATTTATAAAGTGGAACAACTCGGTCTAAGCTGGCGATGACCAATGATATACCGAGCGATGCAATTAAAAGCATATACCACCATGAACCATATAAATTGTGAAATCCTAGTTCATAGTAGAGTTTTCCCGTCCATCCGTATTCTTGTTCATAGTATTGAACTGCTGTTGTTCCTGGTGGTATGTACATTTCTTGTGGATAAATCGTTCCTAGAGCTGATGCTGCAAGTGTAAGGATAATAATCCAAACACCTACCTTTACTGAGGAGAAAAAGTTCCATATCTTATCAATGATTGTTTTATTGTATGTTTGTGAGCGCCTTGCACTACCCTCATATCGCATATCAACCAGTTGCTTTGAGGACTCTTCATTCAGCGGCTTCCCACACGCTTCACATAATACGGTTCCTTCTTTGTTTTGATGACCGCATTCACATCGTATTTGTTTCATAGCAAAAACTCCCTACGGCTTAATTAATTCCATGTACTCTTGAATTCGTTGTTCATCTAACCCTCCAATAAACACATCGACAATCTTTCCATTCTTATCAATTAAAAACGTAGTTGGTAACGGGTCTACACCGTATGCATGGAGAACTTGTGAATCCCTGTCCATTAAAATCGGAAAGGATAATCCATAGCGGTTTGCAAACTGCTTAACAGCAACATCTGTTTCATCAACATTTGCAGCCAAAATTTCAACACCTTGGTCTTTATACTTCGCGTATTGTGCTTCCATTACAGGCATTTCTTTTTCACAAGGTTTACACCACGTGCCCCAAAAGTTTAAAAAGACGCCTTTTCCTTTGTAATCCGACAGCTTATGTTCATTCCCCTCTAAATCTTGGAGAACAAAGTTAGGAGCCTGGTCACCTACTGAAAATGCTTGCTTGTCAGCTATAAACTGCGTATATAGAGTATAGCCCACAGCAACTAATAAAATAGTTAGAATCGTAGTACGAATAAATAAGCGACGTTTTTTCATCCCAATCGAACTCCTCTAAATCGTTTTCATTATGCGTTTTCTTACAATTATAGCATTTTTTCGCATTAGTAAAGGTAAAAATATTATGAAGGTTATGTGACACAGCAACGCTTTCAACAAAGAATGGACAACTCATTTATTTATAATTTATGCGCTTACATCTTTATTCATAAAAAAGCACGTTTAGCTGATCGAATGATCTACCAGCTAAACGTGCCTTGTTATACTTACTTACCTGTTTGTGCTTTCGTATACAGCTGCTTTACTTCATGAGCCGTTAATTCTCTTGCTTCTCCTGCGTTTAAGCCTCTTAAATCTAAATTTGCATAGCGTTCGCGCTTTAATTTTAAGACAGGATGACCAATCGCTTCAAACATGCGACGCACTTGGCGGTTTTTACCTTCATGAATCGTTAGCTCTACGATGGCTGTTTGCTTTCCTTTATCAATAGACAGAACTTTTGCACGCGCAGGCGATGTTTTTCCGTCTTCAAGCATAATACCTCTCTGTAGCTGTCTGATTTTTTCACGCGGTGGAATACCTTTAATTTTTGCTACGTACACCTTATCAATTTCGTACTTTGGATGCGTCAGCAGGTTGGCAAATTCACCATCATTTGTTAAAAGAATTAGCCCCGACGTATCATAATCTAAGCGCCCAATTGGATAGATACGTTCTTCAACGTGAGGGAAAAAGTCCACAACCGTTTTTCGATCTTTATCATCCTTCGCTGCTGAAATAACGCCTCTTGGCTTATATAACATAAAATAGACGGGTTCTTCGCGTTCTAATGGTACACCGTCCACTTCAATTTTATCGTTAGGTCCTACCTTTGTTCCTAGCTCTTTTATTGCTTTTCCGTTCACCGTTACTCGTCCTTGCGTAATAAGCTCTTCAGCTTTACGCCTTGAAGCAACACCCGCATGAGCAATTACTTTTTGTAATCGTTCCATTTATATCTCACCTCTTGTAACATCTTACTTGTTTACTCTCTAATATACAAGCCTGTACAGCAAATAGCTATTAATTTTCTCATGCAAAAAAGAAAGCATGTCAAGCCTGCTTTCTTTTACCTTTATTATGACCCAAAAACAAGAATAACAATTACCACTGATGCGACAATGCCTACTAAATCCGCTAACAAGCCAACCTTTAGAGCATCGCCCATTTTTTTTATGCCTACCGCTCCAAAATAAACGGTTAAAATATAAAATGTAGTATCAGTACTTCCCTGCATAGTAGAAGCTAATCGTCCAATAAAGGAATCCGGCCCATACGTTGCAATTAAATCGGTTGTAATACCCAAAGCGGCAGTTCCTGAAATTGGCTTGATTAAAGCAAGTGGTACTATATCAGCTGGCACGCCAACTGCATCTAAAAATGGCTTCATAAAGTTTAAAAAGAAATCTAAAGCTCCAGATGCTCGAAAGATTGAAATACTTACGAGCATCCCAACGAGATAAGGAATAATAGAAAACGCAATTTGTAGTCCATCCTTCCCGCCTTCTACAAATCGTTCATAAGTTGGGATTTTTTTATATGTTCCATATAAAAGGATACAACCTACAATAAGAGGGATAAACATAATGGAAATTTGATTCAATAAGGTCATCTACGCTCCCCTCCTTTTCTCATACGGCGATGGTAGAAATAACGATCAATGATAATGGCTCCCATTGTAGCAACAACCGTTGCAAGAAGTGTCGTTCCTACAATCTCTGTGGGATTGGCGGAATTATACGTGATACGAATGGCAATAACAGTTGTTGGGATTAATGTTAGACTGGTTGTATTGAGCGCTAGCAAAGTAATCATTGACCTACTCGCTTCATCCTTATTACCATTTAGCTGTTTTAACTGTTCCATTGCTTTAATCCCAAGCGGTGTCGCTGCATTACCAAGCCCAAACATATTAGCCATCATATTAGATAGTATATATCCTAAAGCAGGATGATCTTTTGGAATGTCAGGAAACAACCTCCCAATAATAGGACGAAACAACTTGGCTAATTTCTCCAATAATCCAGCGTGTTGCGCAATGTTCATAATGCCTAGCCAAAATACCAATACACTTATTAAACCAATACTGATGGTAACCGCTTCTCCTGCCCCTTGAAAGATTGCTTTATTAACCGCATCCATCTTTCCATTAATGATCGCAAACACAATTCCAATAACCGTTAGCAACATCCAAATGACATTAACCATCTTATCGTGCTCCCGGATAAACGAAAAATAAGTTCTTTACCTTAGTGAAAAATCCCTCTTCTTTCTTTTGCTCATTATGGAAGTAAATCGGTATATTCCCTATTGACTCACCATCTTGTGTCACCTGTAACTCTCCTACAACGCTTGGAACAGGCTTTCCTTCTTTCCACTCTTTTTGGGGTTTAATTAAAATCGTTTTCAACTTAATGGTTTCTTGCTCATCTTTTGTTAATGGATATATAACATCTCTTTTAATTTCAAGCTTCTTTTTATAAAATGAATCTTCGATGCCTTTCAGCTCTCCTTTTGGAGCCAAGCTTGTCATTTTATAATTATCAAAAGCCTCTTCGTACATAGAAATGTGATCATTCCAATCACTAGGTGCGTTAATTGTAACAGCAATTAAATCCATTCCATTTTTTGTGGCCGTCGTTACCAGCGTTCGCTTTGCTAACTTTGTATATCCCGTTTTACCACCTGTGCAATATGCATATAAGCTTGTCAGTAATTTATTTTTATTTTTCCACACGCGGTCCCACTTTTCTTCTGGATGAGCGGTTCTGTAAACTTTTGTTCCTGAAATTTCTCGAAACGTTTTATTATTCATTGCGTAGCGCATCAAGATCGCCATGTCATAGGCTGTTGAACGATGATTTTCATGATTATCTAGTCCATGAGGATTTTGAAATGTGGTATTAGTCATTCCAATTTCATTTGCTTTTTGATTCATTAAATAAACAAATCCCTCTTCGCTGCCCCCTACCATTTCAGCAATCGCTACAGCTGCATCGTTTCCAGATCTCATCATAAGTCCATATACCAAGTCTTTGAGCTTAATTTTTTCACCCTCAATTAAGTAAATGGATGACCCTTCTACTCCCACTGCTCGAGAGCTAACCGTTGTTGTTTGATCAATTTTGCCAGATTCAATCGCTAAAATAGCGGTCATAATTTTCGTAATGCTCGCTATGCGGCTAATCTCATCAGCATTTTTCTCATATAAAACTCTTCCAGACTTTTGTTCAATTAAAATTGCACTATGGGCGCTTACACCTGCTGCATATGTAGTAGGAGGTAAACTGCTTAGACCTAAAAATAAAATTATGAAACATATAATGCTTTGCTTTATTTTCCGCATGTCATCCCCGTCCCTTTATCTGTTTGTACAAGTTTATGCACTTGTTTTCATGTTATGAATTATTTACGTAAAGGCATCTTTCAACTTTTATCTTATTTGTAATTTTTTTCTTTTTTTATTCATAAAAAGAACACGATGTATACTCATCGTGTTCTTTACCAAGTGAGTTATTCTGTTTCTTGAAACGTCCGAAAAAACAAATCTGCTTCCTGTTCAGCGCCTGCTTCATCTTCTGGAAGCGGTGGCAGTTCGCTCAAGTCTTTTAAGCCGAAATAAGCTAAGAATTCTTTTGTTGTTCCATATAGAATCGCTCGGCCTGCTCCTTCTGCGCGTCCTGCTTCTTTTAAAAGCGCTTTGCCAATCAGCGTTTGAAGCGGCCTTTCAGTTTTCACACCGCGAATTTCTTCAATTTCAGCTCGCGTAATCGGTTGACGATATGCTACAATTGCTAGCGTTTCAAGCGCAGCTTGAGATAGCGATTGTGCAGGTGGTGCTTCAATTAATTTTTCCACATACGAAGCATATTCCTGCTTCGTTGCGAATTGAAACTGTCCAGCAATCTCTACTAGCTGAAGACCACGCTTCTCGTCTTCATACTCTTTCATCAGTTTATTTAACTCTATGCTCACTTCGTCTTTTGACACATCAAGAAGTTCTTGCAGCTGTTTAATCGATAGCCCCTCATCTCCCACAACGAATAGTAAACTCTCGATAGCCGCAGAAACATGTTGTTTACTCATCTTTCATCATTCCTTTCTTGATATGCAACGTATAGTTCATCTAAGTTATTGGACTGCTCTACGATGACTTTATTCTTTTTCATTAATTCTAAGATGGCTAAGAACGTTACCACAATATGATTGCGCTCAGGATAAGGAAAAAGCTTATAAAAACTTTGTTTGCCCTTTGTTTTTTGGAGTACCGATACAATTTCCGTCATTCTTTTTTCAATTGGAACGTCTTGACGGGCTACTCTTGCTTGCGCTGGCTTCTGTAACTGTTTTCGCTTCATCAACTTCTGTAAAGCACTCAGCATATCATAAAGCGAAACATCTAAATCTCCGCTATCTTGCTGCGGCGATTTTTCATCACTTATTTGCTGTAAGTTACTAGGGGCCTTTGCGTAAATATGGGTTTGTGTTTCTTCAAGCTTTTGAAGTTCAACGGCAGCTTCTTTAAATTTACGATATTCAATTAACTGCTGCATTAACTGTTCGCGAGGATCTTCTTCTATATCATCCATACTGTCATCTATATCGTCTTCATCATATGTTGGCAGTAACATTTTACTTTTAATTTGAATAAGCGTAGCAGCCATTACTAGATATTCGCTTGCCACATCTAGCTGAAGCTCGTTCATCGTATGTATATACATCATGTATTGTTCGGTAATCGTTGCTACTGGTATGTCATAAATATCAATTTCAAATCGGTTAATAAGATGCAATAAAAGGTCTAGCGGTCCTTCAAAAGCATCTACCTTCACACTATATTCCAATTCTATCCCACCAAAATTATCATTTAGTCATAAGTCGTACTATCATTAGTATAGAGGATTCTAGACACATGTCCAATATAATTTCTAGGAAAGATAGATCATTCGCCCATACCAAACGTAAAAATGAACATATGATGTCAGGGTAATAGCATTTTGATAACTCGAAGGAGGAATTCTCATGACTCACAAGCATGATTATAACGGAGGATTTTCTTTAATTATTGTATTGTTTATTTTATTAGTAATTATCGGATGCGCTTGCTTACACTTTTAATAAAATGACCCAAATGTGTTCAGTTTAGCTGGACACTTTTTTATGTTACACTGGCATTAGGAGGTTACCAGTTATGTATCCAAAACCGTATATCGATTATCTTGTTTATTTTCATACAAACAGAGATTATTTCGAATGCCATGAAGTACTAGAAGAACATTGGAAAGTCGCTGATCCTAGGCATCGAAATGTTTTATGGGTTGGGCTCATTCAAGTTGCCGTTTCGCTGTATCATCATCGTCGAAGTAACTACGTAGGTGCTGAACGTACGATGAAAAAAGCAATTTCAATTCTTGATGCGCACCATCAAGAGCTATTTCAGATTGGTTTACAGCCAATCGATTTAATCAGCATACTCAACAAACATTTGCGCTTAATACAGGCTTCAAAACCGTATCAAAGCTTAAATATGCCAATTGTAGATGAACACCTTGTTCAGCAATGCCATGCACACCCTTTAGCTCAGACATTCGGATGGCTTACACCATCTAATTTGCAGGATGAACACCTTATTCACCGTCATAAGCTCCGTGATCGAACAGCTATCATTGCAGAGCGGGCAAAGAAATTACGAAAAAGCAGAGCTTCTCGTAGTTAAGACTACTGCAGCTCTGCTTTTTATTGTTCACTTTGACATTTTTCATAAAACGGTGCAATTAACTCACTAGGCTTAATTTGAGCATTAGAATACATCTGCTGAAGTGCTTTAATCATTTCTTTTCCGATCCCCTGCTGGCGATGAGATGGATTGACACTCACATGTTGAACCTCAACTAAATCTTGATCAATAATTGAAACTCCAACAATACCGATAAAGTCTTCTCCCTGTTTCCATAAATATAGCTGGCGATTTTCGTTTTGCTCATAATCTTTCATCGTTTGCTGAAGTTTTTTTAAATCCTTTTCAGTTGGCACAAACGACAGAAGACCCATAGCAATTTTTTCATGACTTCTTTTATAGCGAATAAGCATAAAATTCTCCCTCGTTCTCAAACTTTCCTACGATGTGTTCGTTAATTCTAATGCTTTTATCATACAAAATTTATGAAATAATAGCAACACCGCTGTAAATTCACATAAAAAGAGCGACATGTAAAGTTGATTTCACAACTTACAAGGCGCTCTATTATCACTCTTTTCAACCTAATGTTGAATTGTTACAGCATGAGAATATTACTCTTCCCACACCTTAACTTCTTTCATCACATCACCGTTACGCATCTTCAATACTGTATCTAACCCTTCTGTTACTTTACCAAACACAGTATGAACACCATTTAAGTGTGGCTGTGGCTCATGTACGATAAAGAATTGACTTCCGCCAGTATCTTTTCCTGCATGAGCCATTGATAATGAACCAGCTTCATGCTTATGAGGATTACCTTCTGTTTCACACTTAATTGTATACCCAGGACCGCCAGCTCCTGTGCCTGTAGGATCTCCACCTTGTGATACAAATCCAGGGATAACGCGGTGGAACGTTACGCCGTTATAAAAACCTTCAGCTGCTAATTTTTCAAAGTTTTCAACTGTTCCAGGCGCTTCATTTTCAAATAAATCAATTAGAATTTTTTCTCCATTTTCCATTAAAATGCTTGCTTTTTTCATGTATAAAACCTCCAAATTATGTATTTCAACACTTATGGTTGTACATAAGTAACTATGCACGCTTTAACAATGTTTCATCTTATTGTACTATAAGTGAATATCTAAATTCAATGAATCACTTTTCTTCAATCAATTAGTGAATTTTTCTTTTTTTGAAACTTTCTCCTGAATTATTCATACCCAAATACAAAATCCCACAGGAAAGGCGATTTATCGGCTTTCCTGTGGGATTCTCTTTTTCACTAAAAAAATGAAAAAAGAATCCATTTCTGTTAAGGTTAAATCGACTAAGAACTAACCAAAAGAAAGGATTCTTCTCATGATTAGATTACCGCAAACAACACTTCATTTCAATCACCAACTCAAATTAACTCACGATGGAGGCGAACTTTCTTCCGATACTGGCCAATTCATCTTCCGTGAGTTTGACGAAAAAATCGGCTTTTCTAAAACCATTGCCAAACACCTTCACTTAAAAGATGAGCGTTCTTATTGTATCCATGACAATATGGAACTTCTTTGTCAAAAAATTTATCAGCTCATCGCAGGCTATCACGAGGATGACGCAGCGGATACATTAACGCACGATCCGGTTTTTACCCGTGTGCTTGGTAAACCAGCACTTGCGTCACAACCGTCTTTATCTCGATTTTTCAAACGCTTTGACAAACAAGCACTCGACCAGCTTCAAGCAGCGAATCAAGAACTACTGGACCGTGTGCATCAGTTACGTCAATCGAACACGCTTTTGATTGACCTGGATTCGTCTCATGCGGATACATATGGAAAGCAGGAACAGGCTTCGTACAATACGCATTACGGTACGGTCGGTTTTCATCCACTCGTTGCGTTTGATGGCTTCACCGGTGACTTTTTAAAGGCACAGCTACGTCCTGGAAACGTCTATACATCCAATAATGTCGTAGAATTTGTCCGTCCGTTACTGAATCATTACAACGAAAAGTTGCCCGAA
Source organism: Bacillus sp. VT 712 (assembly GCF_001614195.1). Lineage (NCBI taxonomy): Bacteria > Bacillati > Bacillota > Bacilli > Caryophanales > Bacillaceae > Bacillus > Bacillus sp. VT 712. The sequence goes on from NZ_LWBK01000007.1 coordinate 104,257, forward strand.
ACCTCTACACTCGTGCGTGGTGATAGCGGCTTCGCAGTACCTGACTTATACAAGCTTTGCGAAGAGGAATCCGTCTATTACATCATTCGTTTAAAGTCGAACGCCAGACTAAAAGCGCTCGCAGAAGAGCTGCATCCAACGTCTGAAATACGAGATGTCACGCAAACCGAACGTTATGTGGAGGATTCCATTTATCAGGCAGGTTCTTGGCCGATCCAGCGTCGCATCATTATTCAATCGGTACGCCCGGCAGGCGAGCTGTTCTTCACTCATGCCTTTTTCGTGACGAATTTAAGCGAAGACACCTTTTCACCGGAAGCCATTCTCACGTCCTATCAAAAACGAGGGGCGATGGAAAACTTCATCAAGGAAGCGAAAGATGGCTTCGGCTTCGACCAAATGAAAAGCCATGATTTCCAAGTAAATGAAGCACGTATGATGATTAGTCTACTTGCCTACAATTTAACGAACTGGTTACGTACATTAACATTTCCACCTGCGAAGAAGGGTCTTCAAATTCAAACGATTCGCACGAGATTAATCAAGGTAGCAAGTAAGCTGGTGAAATCGAGTCGCTACTTGCATTTTAAATTAGCATCCAGCTTCGTCTATGCGCACTTCTTTTCGGACGTACTGA